>NZ_AP019810.1:1857500-2107500 GCF_013394305.1 Enterococcus mundtii
TAGCGATTGTTCAAGAAGGAAATGCAGAAAAAGCATTAGAATCCCTACAAGATATGAATAAACAAACCGCTACGGTCCTCAGAGATGGTAAAGTAGAAAAAGTAGATGCTGAGAATCTAGTTGTCGGGGATGTGCTGGTATTAGAAGCAGGATCAGCGATTGCTGCGGATGCTCGCTTAGTTGAAACATCACAATTACGTGTAGAAGAATCAGCTCTAACCGGTGAAAGTGAGGCTGTCGAAAAAGACGCAGGTTACATAAGTCAAGAAGATGACTCTCTCGGTGACCAATTGAACATGGTCTTTAAAGGTTGTACCGTTGCTGCTGGTCGTGGGAAAGCGATCGTCACAGCGATTGGTATGCAGACCGAAATGGGAAAAATCGCCGGATTATTAAATGACCATACAATGCAGAAAACACCACTACAAGTCCGTTTGAATCAATTAGGGAAGCGAATCAGTGTGATTGCATTAGCAGCTGCTGCCTTAGTCTTTTTGATTGGTGAACTTCAAGGGGAACCGTTACTTGAAATGTTCATGACTTCGATTTCCTTAGCTGTTGCCGCAGTACCAGAAACATTAACTGTTATCGTTACATTGACACTTGCTTATGGTGTACAGAAAATGGCGAAAAAACATGCGATTATTCGTCAGCTGCCAGCTGTTGAAACGCTCGGTACTGCGAATGTCATCTGTTCGGATAAAACCGGTACACTGACACAAAACCGGATGCGCGTACGTCGTGTGTGGAGTAAAGAAGATGAGGTAACAGATGTCGAAGATTCAATGACAAATAGCGCGATGGAAATTTTAAAAATGGCTGCATTATGTACAGATGTGACGGTTGAAAAAGAGGACGATGAATTGATCGTCAAAGGTAATCCAACGGAAGCAGCAATTGTACGTGCAGTTGAGGAAAACTATCATACAAAAGAAGAATTAGAAGAAAAATACCCAAGGGTTGACGAACTTCCATTCGACTCTGATCGAAAAATGATGACGACTGTCCATAAAATGGGTAATAAGTATATCTCTATCACTAAAGGCGCATTTGATGTCTTAGCACCAAAATTTACGTCTGGAGACGTTGAACAAGCAGAAGTGGTCAACGACCGTTTTGGGAAACGTGCCTTACGTGTAATTGCAGTAGGTTATCGAACGTATGACGAAAAACCACAAGAAATCACTTCAGAAGCTTTAGAAAAAGATCTACGTTTGATTGGCTTGATCGGTATGATCGATCCGCCGCGTCCTGAAAGTAAAGGTGCTATCAAGCGTGCGAAAAAAGCTGGTATCAAAACAGTGATGATCACTGGGGATCATGTCGTCACTGCCAGTGCGATTGCCAAAGAATTGGGAATTTTGACCAATAGTAACGAAGCTCTTTCAGGTGCGGAACTCCGTGCGTTATCTGATGAAGAGTTGGATGATCGAGTAAAAGATTTATCCGTTTATGCTCGCGTAACCCCAGAAGATAAAATCCGAATCGTCAAATCATGGCAACGAACAGGTGCTGTGGTCGCAATGACAGGTGATGGTGTGAACGATGCGCCAGCATTGAAAGCGAGTGACGTTGGATGTGCGATGGGGATCACCGGTACAGATGTAGCGCAAAGTGCCGCTGACATGATTTTGACCGATGACAACTTCGCTACGATCGTAGATGCAGTTAGCCAAGGACGTTCCGTTTATCAAAATATTCGAAAAGCGATCAACTTCTTATTAAGCTGTAATATCTCTGAGATTTTTATCGTATTGATTGCGATGTTAGTTGGTTGGGGGGCACCATTTACAGCCGTTCAACTGTTGTTCGTAAACGTTGTTGCTGATGGACTACCTGGTTTCGCTCTAGGAAGAGAACCAGCAGAGGAAGGGATCATGAATGAAGCACCAATTCCTAAAAATGAAGGAATTTTCGCTCGTGGTCTAATGAAGAAAATTGCCATCAATGCAGGAATATTTACGGTAGTCACTTTATTTGGTTACTACTTAGGAAGCTTCGTCGATACGATCAGCCCTTGGGTTGATGCTAGTCAAGAAGTTGGCCAAACCGTTGCATTTCTAGTATTGGCTTACTCTTCGATCATTCATGTCTTTAATGTTCGTAGTAGTCAATCGATTTTCAAAGTGAACTTAGCAACGAATAAATCGTTAGTGGAAATGGCGATTCTTTCCCTTCTTATCACGTCAGCAGTCGCTTTATTACCATTCACGCAAGAATTATTTGGGTTAGTTCATATTAGTTTGAATCATTGGTTCTTAGTAGGAATCTTGTCGCTCATACCGATTGGGGTCAATGAATTGATCAAGTTCCACCAATTGCCAGATGAGGAAGAGACAGTAGAAGCACCAGAATCTGAAATGTAAAAAAATAAACACCAAAAAAGGATTGGAGATTTTCCAATCCTTTTTATTATGGTGAAAAAGCTGATTAAACTTGTTTTGGTAATTGTTCGTAAAAAGCAGCTTTAGTTGCAGTGATGTATGGATTCAACCATAGATAACCGATACCGACTGTGGCAATTGCTAAGATGTGCCATCCGATAAACGATAAGTCTAACCAGAATAATTTTCCTTTGTAGCCATCCATCAATTTACGGCTTGCTGTAATCGTATCAAGGATTTTTGGTTTTTCACCTGTTTCTGTTACGACATCATAGTAAATGAAATAACTTTGAGAATAGGCATACCCTTTGATGATCCCAGGAATGACTAAAAGCAATGCCCATAACGTAGTGAAAATTGTTGTCACTAGTGCTAACAATAGAACGCCACCGAAGAATACGCCTGAAAAACCTCGGAAAGCATCTTTGAATGGTTCGATCGTTGTTCGTTTCCCACGGATAATGTCTAAATAGGTCCAAGAAATCCCACTCATGAATAATGCACTGATGATCGTAGAAACGATCCCTCCACCTGAACTACTGCTACTTGAGCCATTCACCATTTCTTGTATTGAACTACTGTCTTGCATCGATGCAATCAGTAAAGCGGTAGGCAAAGCTAAAATAAGAATAATAGCAATTGTGATCAATGTTGGAATCAGATTCAACAAAATTGCTTGCCCCCAGCGTCCCTTTAAGCTATCTTTTGCTTGTTTTTTTAGTTCCCCAGAAGATACCATACACTTCACTCCTTTTTTTGATACCCTTAGTATATCAAAGAAGGGCCGAATTAGCTCAGGGATTACTCTTTCATTATTGAAAGGTTCGCAAAAAAAGCAGGTTAAAAAGAACTATAAAAAAAGAGAAGCTCTTGCAAAAAGTAGTTGAAAAGATTATGATGGTGGGAGTTGCAAACGCGATTCTATAAAAGAAAGTAGGGAATTGAATGACAGAACCTGCCATTCGTTATCGTTTAATAAAAAAAGAAAAACATACAGGCGCCCGCCTTGGTGAATTGATTACTCCCCATGGAACTTTTCCAACGCCGATGTTTATGCCTGTGGGTACACTAGCTACCGTTAAAACTATGTCGCCGGAAGAACTAAAAGAAATGGGTGCAGGCGTGATTTTGAGTAATACCTATCATTTATGGCTTCGTCCTGGAGAAGATTTGGTCGAAGAAGCAGGTGGCTTGCATAAATTTATGAATTGGGACCAGCCGATTTTAACTGATTCTGGTGGATTTCAAGTCTTCTCATTAAGTGATATGCGTAATATCGTTGAAGAAGGTGTGCATTTCAAAAACCACTTGAACGGCTCAAAAATGTTCTTGTCTCCTGAAAAAGCCATCAACATCCAAAATAAATTAGGTTCTGATATCATGATGAGTTTTGATGAATGTCCTCCATTTGATGAGAGCTATGATTATGTGAAAAAATCAGTTGAACGAACTTCTCGTTGGGCAGAACGTGGATTGAAAGCTCATGCGAATCCAGATCGTCAAGGATTATTTGGTATCATCCAAGGAGCTGGTTTTGAAGATTTACGTAAACAAAGTGCGAAAGACTTAATCAGTATGGATTTCCCTGGGTATTCCATCGGAGGTTTATCTGTCGGTGAACCAAAAGCTGAGATGAACCGTGTCTTAGAATTTACGACGCCATTGATCCCAGATCATAAGCCACGTTATTTGATGGGGGTAGGAGCTGCGGATTCATTGATTGATGGCGTGATTCGTGGAGTCGATATGTTCGACTGTGTTCTACCAACCCGAATCGCTCGTAACGGAACATGTATGACATCGCAAGGACGATTAGTCGTAAAAAATGCGCAATATGCCCGGGACTTCCGTCCAATCGATGAAAAATGTGATTGCTATACTTGTAAAAATTATACGAGAGCATATATTCGTCACTTGATCAAATGTGATGAAACATTTGGCATCCGTTTAACGTCTTATCACAATCTATATTTCTTATTAAACTTGATGAAACAAGTTCGACAAGCGATTATGGATGATAACTTATTAGAGTTTCGTGCAGCCTTTTTCGAAGAGTATGGGTTCAATAAAGAAAACGCAAAAAGTTTCTAGCAGGATTTGTGAAATTTAGTTAAAAAACTAGTTTCTAGCGCCTTTTTCTGCTAAAGTGTTTAGTGTAGATATTTAGTTAGTGAGGTGAAAAAAATGGGTTCATTACCAATGTTAGTGATGTTCGTTGCCCTATTAGGGATGTGGTTCTTTATGTCACGTACACAAAAGAAACAACAACAAGAACGTCAAAACTTGCTTGATAGTATGAAAGCTGGCGATGAAGTAGTCACGATCGGTGGACTTCATGGCGTAGTCTCAGAAATCGACGAGACAAATCGTACAGTTGTTTTAGACTGCGAAGGGATCTTTTTAGAATACGATCGAGCAGCCATCAAAACGGTAAAACCAGGTACAGGCGCGATGACAAGCACACCAATCGCACCACCAGTAGAAGAACCGACAGAACCAGAAGTAATTGAAACTGTTGAAGTTCCAGAAACACCTGAAGAGAAAAAAGAAGAAAAAGAATTATAGACACCGGTTGTTTGCCACGCGTGGGCTAAATGTATACGGAGTTCGATCATTCTTTATCAAAAAGACTGTCGTCATTCCTATCTCGTATAGAGATAAGAAGGCGATCAGTCTTTTTTGTGTGACTTTGCTAAATAAATCACATCTGCCATTATGGAGCGGTCACTCGATAATCTCTCTTGTGGAACGGACTGTTTCTAAAGAAAAATATAACTGTGAAAAAAATCACAAAAAAGTATTTACATCGAAAAAAAAGTGTTGTATGATGTGTATGTGAAATAATTAACAAATAACCATGACTCAGTAGGAGGAACATAATGGCTAAAATAATGGAAAAAGAAGAGACAAAAACTGTTGATGTACAAGCGATGATCGACGATTTAGCGACAAAAGCAAATGTTGCGTTGAAAGAAATGGAAAGTTTTGATCAAGAAAAAGTAGATCACATTGTGCATGAAATGGCAATGGCTGCATTAGATCAGCACATGCCTCTAGCAAAAATGGCTGTCGAAGAAACTGGCCGTGGCATCTATGAAGATAAAGCAATCAAAAATATGTATGCTTCAGAATATATTTGGAACAGTATCAAATATGACAAAACTGTCGGAGTAATCAATGAAGACACTCAAAAAGGATTGATTGAGATTGCTGAACCAGTCGGCGTCGTTTGTGGCGTAACACCAACAACAAACCCAACTTCAACAACAATCTTTAAATCAATGATCGCTTTGAAAACCAGAAACCCAATCGTTTTTGCTTTCCATCCAAGCGCTCAAAAATGTTCCGCTGAGGCAGCAAGAGTCGTTCGTGATGCAGCCATCGCAGCAGGTGCGCCAGAAAACTGTATCCAATGGATCGAGCATCCATCGATCGATGCGACTTCAATGTTGATGAACCACCCAGGAATTGCAATCGTATTAGCAACTGGTGGCGCAGGCATGGTAAAATCCGCTTATTCAACTGGTAAACCAGCTTTAGGTGTTGGACCGGGTAACGTTCCTGCATATATCGAAAAAACAGCAAAAGTAAAACGTGCAGTGAATGACTTGATCGTATCAAAAACATTCGATAACGGCATGATTTGTGCTTCTGAGCAAGCAGTCATCGTAGATAAAGAAATCTATGCAGCCGTAAAAGCAGAATTCCAAGCTCACCAAGTGTACTTCGTCAAACCAGCAGAGCTTTCAAAATTAGAAGATGCTGTCATGAATGAAGGTAAATACGCTGTAAATCCTGCAATCGTGGGACATTCAGCAATGGATATTGCAAAATTAGCAGGGATCAATGTACCAGAAGGAACCAAATTATTAGTGGCAGAATTAGAAGGCGTAGGGCCTGATTATCCACTTTCACGTGAGAAACTTTCACCGGTTTTAGCAATGGTCAAATCAAACAGTACAGAACATGCTTTCGAATTATGTGAAGGAATGTTGAACCTTGGTGGATTAGGGCATACAGCTGTCATCCATTCAGAAAACGAAGAGTTGCATGTTCAATTTGGACTACGCATGAAAGCTTGCCGTATCTTAGTCAACACACCATCAGCAGAAGGCGGAATCGGAAATATCTACAACGAAATGATTCCATCATTGACACTAGGTTGTGGTTCATACGGAAAGAATTCTGTTTCAAGAAACGTATCAGCAGTCAACTTAATCAACGTCAAAACTGTAGCGAAACGGAGAAATAACATGCAATGGTTCAAATTACCACCAAAAATCTTTTTTGAAAAGAATTCTTTGCTTTACTTGGAAAAAATGGAAAACGTTGAACGTGTCATGATCGTTTGTGACCCAGGTATGGTCCAATTCGGCTACTGTGACACTGTAAGAGAAGTATTAGCACGTCGTAAAAATGATGTGAAAATCGAGATCTTTTCAGATGTTGAACCAAACCCTTCAACAAATACAGTTTACGCTGGTACAAAAATGATGGCGGACTTCAAACCAGATACAGTGATCGCTCTTGGGGGCGGATCAGCAATGGATGCGGCGAAAGGCATGTGGATGTTCTATGAGCACCCAGATACTTCATTCTTTGGCGCAAAACAAAAATTCTTAGATATCCGTAAACGTACGTATAAAATCGACAAACCTGAAAAAACACAGTTTGTATGTATCCCAACAACATCAGGAACTGGTTCAGAAGTGACACCATTCGCAGTAATCACAGATAGCGAAACACATGTGAAATATCCATTAGCTGACTACGCATTGACACCAGATGTGGCAATCGTTGATCCACAATTTGTGATGTCAGTTCCCGCTTCTGTTACAGCGGATACAGGTATGGATGTATTGACACATGCTATCGAATCTTATGTCTCTGTGATGGCTTCTGATTACACTCGTGGGTTGAGTTTACAAGCAATCAAATTAGTCTTTGACTACTTGGAAAAATCAGTGAAAACACCAGATATGGAATCACGCGAAAAAATGCATAATGCGTCAACAATGGCTGGTATGGCCTTTGCCAATGCCTTCTTAGGAATTTGTCACTCAGTTGCGCATAAAATCGGTGGAGAATACGGTATCCCTCATGGACGTACAAATGCGATCCTATTGCCGCATATCATCCGCTATAATGCGAAAGATCCACAAAAACATGCGATGTTCCCTAAATATGACTACTTCCGTGCGGATACAGACTACGCGGATATCGCGAAGTTCTTAGGTTTGAAAGGGAAAACAACAGCAGAGCTTGTAGAAGCATTGGCAACAGCTGTTAGCGACTTAGGAAAATCTGTTGGTATCGACATGAGCTTGAGAGCGCAAGGCGTGACGCAAGAAACATTAGACACAACAGTTGATCGCATGGCTGAATTAGCGTATGAAGATCAATGTACAACAGCCAATCCAAAAGAACCATTGATCAGTGAGTTGAAACAAATCATTATCGACGCATATAATGCGTAATTCATAACTAAAAGTTGTCCCAACAACGAATCAAGCATGAGAGAATCTTCTCACTTGGTTCGTTGTTTTTTCTTTTTAAGATAATGTCTATCAAGCGATACACCAGAAGAATTTCCGGAAATAATTCTTGTAGAATCGCTCAATATGTTGTTAGAAGAGAAAAATGTCGTAGCTTTTTTTCTAATATCTAAAAAAAGAAGTATTAGATAACTCGAATAATAGGTATTTTGATGAATATGCTATGCTACTATTTTTCTATAAAAAAGGAGATGAGATCTTGAAGAAATATATTGTTACTTTGTTGATTGCGTGTGTCGTTTCTCTTGGACTATCCTTTCTTTTGGAACGAGAAATCTTACGTAACATTGGCATTGGGTTACTTTTGATCGGAATTGCACTTTCTGGCACAGCAGTTTCAGGGGATCGCATGCGAGCGAATCAGGAAAATAGCGAGTTGGGTTTTCGTAAGAACTACTTTTGGTTTCCTTTACTTGCATGTTTGCCATTTTTTATGGTGTATACATTTTTATTAACGGTTGATTTTGAAGCCATGACGAGCGGTAGGCGTCATGGTTTTTCTTTTGATAGGGCTCTTTTTTACAGAAAACCCATTAATAATCTCGTTATGTCAATTTTAGATAGTTTTTGTTCAAATGATGCTATTTATTGAGAAAGCGTTTACTGATATATTAACAGCATAGAATGAAAGCGTTTAAAAAGGAGAGGGAAAATTGATTATTAAAGAGGAACTATTTGTACAGAAAGAAGTTGTAGAAGGAACGATTGACCGATTAGTGGAGAATTTGACGACGATCAACGATGATTCAGGTGAATTTTTATTGGATTTTGATGGGTTAAAGGTGGATGACAAAAGTTGGTCTATTTGGAACTGGCCACAAGGTGTAGGGCTATACGGTATCTACAAAAATTATCAGTTGACTAAAAATCCTCGTGCGGCGGAAGTGGTGAAGGAATGGTTTGAAGCACGGATGCAAGAAGGCGCACCGCCGAAGAACGTCAATACGATGGCACCAATCCTCACGATGGCGTATTTATATGAGGAGACAGGTGATACACGCTACTTGCCTTACTTGAAGCAATGGGCGGAATGGGTCATGAATGATATGCCTCGGACAGAGGAAGACGGATTACAGCACGCTACATATGGACCGGAAAATAAGAATCAATTGTGGGATGACACCTTGATGATGACGGTTTTGCCATTAGCCAAAATCGGTAAGCTCCTAGATCGTCCAGAATACCTAGAGGAAGCCAGACACCAATTTATGATCCACATCAAATATTTGATGGATAAACGTACAGGTCTTTGGTACCACGGGTGGACCTTTGAAGGTAATCATAATTATGCGGAAGCATTTTGGGGAAGGGGAAATTGTTGGTTGACGATTGCGATTCCTGAAATCATCGCGATTCTGGAACTGAAAGAAGGAGATGCTTTCCGTAAATTATTAATAGAAACGCTAGAAGCCCAAGTGCAAACCTTAGCAGATCAGCAATCAGAAAGTGGCTTATGGCATACCTTGATCGATGATCCAACCTCATACTTAGAATCATCTGCGACAGCAGGTTTTGCTTACGGTATTTTAAAAGCAGTGCATGAGCGCTACTTGCCAAAGAAATATTTAGAAACCGCCTATCGTGCGATCCAAGGGTTGCTTGAGCAAGTAGATGAAACTGGCGAAGTTCAAAATGTTTCGGTAGGTACAGGGATGGGCGATGATTTAGAGTTTTACCGTACGATTGGCAAGACAGCGATGCCTTATGGCCAATCGTTACTTGTATTATGTCTGACAGAATTACTTGTGTCGTATTGTTGATAGAAAGGAGAAAAAAATGAAAAAAACACTTGCTTTTGCTTTTTGTTTACTGGGAATCATCGGTTTGAGTGGTTGTAGTAGTCAGTCAAGTGTTGGTGTTGTCGCAAATGCAGAGGAAGAAGCAACGATCACTTTACGTTTTGCTTATGCCAGTAATAGTCAGCCAGTCATTGATGCAATGAATAAATTCGGAGAGTTAGTAGAAGAAAAAACAGCTGGCTCAGTCAAAGTAAAATATTTTCCTGATGGTCAATTGGGGGGAGAACGTGAATTGATCGAACTGACTCAATCAGGTGCGATTGATTTTACGAAAGTCAGTGCTTCTGCGTTAGAAAGTTTCTCTAAAGTCTATTCGATTTTTTCAGTTCCTTACTTGTTCAATGATGAGCAACATTTCTTCAATGTCATGGAGAACGAAGAGATCATGCCACCCATTTATCAATCAACGACAGATTTAGGTTTTTCTGGTCTCACCTATTATGATTCAGGGCAACGTAGTTTTTATATGGTCGATGGCCCGATCCACACACCGGATGATCTAAAAGGGAAAAAAATCCGCGTGATGCAAAGTGAAACGGCCATTAGAATGGTGGAACTACTAGGTGGATCACCTGTGCCGATGGGCAGTGACGAAGTATATACTTCGCTACAGTCAAACTTGATCAACGGATCAGAGAACAATGAATTTGTTTTGTATACAGCCGGGCATGGTGGTGTAGCCAAGTATTATTCCTATGATGAGCATACACGAGTACCGGATATCATCATCATGAACGATGCGATCAAAGAACGTTTGACTGCTGAGCAACAACAAGCAATCGAAGAAGCGGCGAAAGCATCAACGATTTTTGAAATCGAAGCATTCGCTCAAGCAATCGAAGAAGAAAAAAGAGTGGCAACGGAAGAATATGGCGTCCAGTTCAATGAAGTGGACAATACGCCATTTCGTGAAGCAGTCGCACCGTTGCATGACGAATTCAAAAATCATCCGGATTTTCAGACGCTTTACCGAATGATCCAAGAAGAAGGGGTGTAATCGATGAAAAAAGGAATCAGTCGGCTGTTAGAATTTCTAGGAGCATGTCTGTTGATCGGTATGATCATCATTGTCTTGTGGCAAGTATTCTCGCGAACGATTTTGGGTAATCCAAATACTGTAACAGAAGAATTAGTGCGTTTTGGATTAGTCTGGTTTGCGATGCTATCTTCCGCTTATGTAGTGGGTCAAAAAGGGCACTTAGCAGTTACACTGTTAAGTGAGAAACTGACTGGTAAGAAAGCGAATGTATTGGAGATCGTCGTTCAGTGTCTTTTTCTGGCTTTTGCAATCACGATCATGGTTTATGGTGGTTGGAATGCTGTGACATTGACGATGGGGCAAATTTCCCCTTCATTAGGGATTCCGATGGGCTATGTCTATTTATCGGTGCCGGTCTCAGGTGTTTTGATCATTATCTACAGTTTGATCAATTTGATTGAAGCAATGAATAGGAAGTCTGTCGTTCAGGAAAAGGGATAGGAGGAATTTGATGGCTTTAGAAGCAGGTGCAATTTTATTTTTTGTTTTTGTCTTTTTATTGATTGTTGGAATGCCCATTGCAATCAGTATCGCTTTTTCATCGATGCTCACGTTGTTATTAGTGATTCCCTTTGATGTCGCAGCGTTTAGTTCTGCGCAAAAAATGGTCGGGAGTATCAATAGTTTCTCATTGATTGCCATTCCATTTTTCGTTTTTTCAGGAATCATTATGAACCATGGTGGGATTGCTAAAAAATTAGTTGATTTTGCTATGTTGTTTGTTGGTCGGATCCCTGGGTCTTTGGCCCATACGAATGTTTTAGGAAACGCATTGTTCGGCTCAATCTCCAGTTCGGCGATTGCTACTTCGACAGCGATTGGGGGCGTGCTGATTCCGCAACAAGTCGAAGAAGGGTACGATCGTAAATTTGCGACAGCAGTCAATATTGCTTCGGCACCTACAGGGATGGTGATCCCACCAAGTACAGCATTTATCATGTATTCTTTAGTTGCCGGAGGCGCTTCGATCTCAGCTCTATTTATGGGTGGCTATTTAGTGGGAGCTTTGTGGTCGTTAGGAATCATGCTCGTTGCATTTGTAGTGGCGAAGAAAAATAAATATCCGACAGTACCAAAAGGACAAGGGAAGCAAGTCGGAAAAGTGTTAAAAGAAGCAATCCCAAGTTTAGCTTTGATCGTTATCATCATTGGTGGTATTTTAACAGGATTCTTCACAGCTATCGAAGCATCTGCGATTGCGGTATTGTATTCTTTATTGATCTCCATGTTCTTCTACAAGACAGTGAAACTACAAGATATACCAAAGATGTTGGTACAATCCGTGGCGATGTCGGGAACGATCATGTTTTTATTAGCGACGTCTTCCATGATGTCATTCGCTATGGCATTTACTGGGATACCTCAAGCAATCAGCAGTCTGATCATTGGAGTCACTGATAATCGCTTCATTATTTTATTATTGATCAATATCATTTTGTTACTTGTTGGGATGTTTATGGATGTCGCGCCAGCGATTTTGATTTTTACGCCGATTTTCTTGCCGATCGCGACAAGTGTTGGTGTCGATCCAGTCCACTATGGCTTATTTTCGATCATGAATCTTTGTGTCGGTTCCATTACCCCACCAGTAGGTACCGGACTATATGTAGGAGCGAGTGTTGGTGGAGTTAAAGCAGAAGCAATGTTGAAGCCGCTGTTACCATTTTACGGTGTCATATTAACAGTTTTATTGTTGATTACGTATTTCCCCAAAATCGTGATGTGGTTACCGGATCTATTAGGATAAAGGAGAAACCATGATGAAATTAAACCTAGTCGCCAGAGGGCATGACTTGAGCCATGTACAAACCGTGGATGATTTAGCAAAAAAAGTGACTCAACAAAAAATTTCTACGCTACAATTGGCATTAAGTCGTTCATTTCCTACACTTCCATCAGATGGACAAGCCATCAATGCTGGAATGGGGCAATATATGAAAAATATTCTCGCAAAAGAAGGCATAAGTGTCGGTATCTTAAGCTGTTATATCAACATGATCCATCCTGATCTATTTGTTCGTGAAACGGTGCTTCGTCAATTTGAAAGATATCTCCAATATGCTGCAAGCTTCGGGGCGACGATGGTCGCAACCGAGACGGGGAGCGTGAGTGAAGCAGGTTATACAGAGAAGAACTTTTCGGAGGAGGCCTTTTCACAAATCGTTGAAGCGATTCGCCAGTTAGTGCGAGCTGGCGAAAAATATCGAATGATGGTCGGTATCGAACCAGGGTTGAATCATCCTTTGTATTCGCTTGATCGCGTAGCAGAGTTAATTGAAACAATCGATTCGGATTATCTGGGTATCATTTTAGATCCAACGAATTTGATCACTGCAGAAAATCATCACCAACAAGTTGGATTAGTTGAAGAAGCCTTTGAACGTTTTGGAGAAAAAATTTGCGGATTACATCTAAAAGACTACCTCGTTTCTGATGAAGGGAAGATTATCCCGGCTGATTTAGGTACGGGACTGATTGATTACGAAGCCATCGTAACAATCGCGCAGGAGCATCGTCCGTATCTTTATATCGTTTTAGAAGAAACAAAAGACGATGCGCTAAAGCACGCTGTCTCGATACTGAGTCACGTTACTGGATAAGAAAACGCAGGAATGTGCATTTGCTCATTATTGAGCAATGCGAAAGGGGAGATAGGCATGGAGAAAAAACACATCAATGGAAAAGAAGTCAATACGATGATTTCTGATCAATATGAGATTTATCACGTGAAAGATATCGTTAGTCAAAATAAAACGGTCTATCATCATCATGATTTCTATGAGATCCATGCCACTTTGGAAGGAGAAGCCATTTTTTATTTAGATGGTCGTCAGTTTACGATCCAATCAGGAAATGTTTTATTGATCCATTCAAGAGATCTGCATCGGATCGTTCGTCAATCAACTGATGTATTCGAGCGTGTCTACATGTTTATCACCCCTGCATTCTTAGAGAGTCGTTCCACCAAGTGGTCCAATCTATCCGCCTGTTTTTGGCCGATTGGTGAACGCCGAAGCCGGATATTACATATTGAACCACAAGTACTAAAAGAAAAACTTTCTTTTATCGACCAAACGTTGGATCGAAAAGATTATGGTGCAGATATTCGTTATGAACAAGCGCTAGTCGAATATTTGATTTTTCTCAACCGTATGGTACAGATCGAAGAACATATTTCGGAAGAAAATTTCACTGTACCAAATGAACGGTTAGAAAAAATGCTCCAATTTGTCGCAGAGAATTTGAGTGAACCCCTCTCACTCAAACAAATGGAAAAAGAATTTTTCATCAGTAAATATCACGTGACTCGCGAATTCAAAAAACATACTGGTTTTACCTTTCATCAATACGTGATGAAGAAAAAACTACTTTATTCAAAACAACTATTAAGAGAGTACGGCAACTCAAGTTCCGTTTATAGTAAATGTGGTTTCGCTTCTTATCCTCACTATTTACGCGCATTCAAAACCGAATTTGGCGTAACTCCCAAAGAATTTTTGAAAAAAGATCTGGCAGGAGCGTTTGTTCATTATACGCATTATGAAGAAGAAAACAAAGATCCCTTTTAAATTATCGTTCTTTCCGATATAATTTCCTATATAGAAATAGGAGAGTGGAATATGGAAAATAAAAAACCTTATGGGACCGTTTTAATCAAAGCTTCGCATATTTTAGATTATCTAGCAGAGCATCCAGATGCTTCATTACAAGAAATTGCAAAAGGTATCGACATGACGTCATCTACTGCATTAAAAATTTTAGATACGTTATCCATGATTGGTTATGTAAATAAAAATCAAGAAAAAAATTATCGTTTAGGTGGGAAACTGGTCCGATATGCAAACAAAAATATCGATCAAATCGATCTAGTTGAACGTACTTTGCCATTTTTGGAAAAACTACAACAAACAATTGATGAAACCATTCATCTAGGTATTTTAGACAACAACGAGATTCTCTATGTCAATAAGTTGGACCCTAAAAATCAAACGATCCGTATGTCTTCAAAAATCGGTATCACGAGACCTTTATATAGTTCAGCAATGGGGAAAGCCGTCTTGGCGCATTTTACGGAAGAGCAATATCAACAGTATATCGAACAATGTCCTCTGGTCCCCTTCACTGAATATACAATTACCAATTCTTTAAAACTAAAAAAAGAGATCCAGCAAGTTAAACAAACAAAAATCGCCTTCGATGATGAAGAAGTCGAAAAAGACATTTTTTGCATCGGTACCTCTTTAGTTCATGAGAACCAGGTGGTTGGAGCGTTTAGTGTCAGTATGCCGAAATACCGATTAAGTGAAGAAAGCAAGGCTCAAATCATTCAAACGATCCTGCAAACGAAAGAAGAAATCGAAAAAACTTTTGAAAAAAGCTAAAAAGCGTTTGCGTTTTTTTATTCCTGCCGTATAATGAAGATGTAAATTTCTTTATTGTAAACTATAATTTCCAAATAAGAAATGGGTGGGAAGATGAAAAAAATGGATATCTTATCTCGTTTGAAACAAGCGGGAGTTATTGCAGTCGTACGAGGAGCAACAAATGAAGAAGCACTGAATGCTTGTCACGCGATTATCAAAGGCGGACTAACTGGCATTGAGTTGACTTTCACCGTGCCACAAGCAGATCGAGTAATTAAAGAACTAGTAGAAACCTACAAAGACCAACAGGATGTGGTGATCGGTGCAGGGACAGTGTTGGATGCTATTACTGCGCGTTTAGCGATTTTAGCAGGTGCTGAGTATATCGTCAGCCCCTGTTTTGATCAGGAAACCGCAGAACTATGCAATTTATACCAAATCCCTTATTTACCAGGATGTATGACGATCGATGAAATCAAAACAGCGCTAAAAAGTGGCGTAGACATCGTCAAACTATTTCCTGGAAGTGCTTTCGGTCCAAGTATCATCTCTGCATTCAAAGCGCCGATGCCCCATGTCAATATCATGCCTACTGGTGGGGTCAGTTTAGAAAACATGCAAGAATGGTTTGAGGCAGGCGTGATCACTGTTGGTGTTGGTGGGAACTTGTTGGCTCCAGCAGCTCATGGAGATTTTGAGGAAGTGACAAAAGTCGCACAACAATATGCGGCAAAAATGAAAGAAATTACGAGGTAACCGCTGATGGGAAGAGTCGTGACACTCGGAGAAATCATGCTACGCTTGTCGACAGAACAGGGACAACGGTTACAAGACAGTGATCATTTTTGCGCGCATTATGGCGGTGGGGAAGCGAATGTCGCGATCTCATTAGCAAATTATGGACATATGGTTTCGTTCATGTCAAAAGTCCCAGAACATTCACTGGGTCTGGCAGTCGAAAAACACTTACGAAGCTATGGGGTAGATACTAGCCTACTGCTGAAAGGCGGCCCTCGGCTTGGCACATATTATATGGAAACAGGGATCGGTGAACGTGCGGCTTCAGTCATTTATGATCGTGCTGGTTCTAGTTTCGCGGTGATGGATCGCTTGGAATGGTCACTAGAGGATTGTTTTAAGGGAGTCGATCTATTCCATGTTTCAGGAATCACACCGGCATTATCAGAAAATTGGCGATGGCTGACAAAAGAACTTATGGAAGCAGCCAAACAAGCAGGTTGTCAAATCAGTTTTGATATCAATTATCGGGGCAAGCTGTGGACACAACAAGAAGCGGGTAAAGTGTTAGAACAATTATTACCACTCGTTGATATTTGTTCAGCGGGTGAGATGGATGCGCTTTATTTGTTAGGGATAGCAAAAGCACCTGAAACGACAGTAAATCCACTTATTTATTATTACGAAAAAATGCAAGAAAGATTTCCCAACATCCAAACGTTTTACTCAACCAAACGTACGGTGCATTCAGCGAGTGAAAATGATCTACAAGGTACCTTGTGGATGAAGGATAGCTATTTCGAATCGCCGCTTCATCAAGTCACTTCGATCGTTGATCGTGTGGGTGGAGGAGATGCGTTTGCTGGGGGATTGCTTCATGGAATTTTAGAAGAGATGCAACCACAAGCAATTATTGATTTTGCGACAGCAGCCTCTGCGTTGAAACACACGATTCATGGAGATTGCAACCAATTCAATCAAGCAGAAGTTGCTAGTTTTATCACTAGCGGTTCTGGAAAAATCATTCGATAAAGGAGAGTCTATCAACATGCAAGAAATGGAAACACGTTATACACATAGCCCAGAGGATATCCGTCATTATTCAACAGAACAATTGAGAAATGAATTTTTGGTAGAGAAAGTATTTGTTCCAGGGAAAATCAGTCTTACTTATACGCACAATGATCGTATGATCTTCGGCGGTGTAACACCAACAACTCATCCATTAGAAATCAAACTAGATAAAGAACTAGGTGTTACTTATTTCCTAGAACGTCGCGAGCTTGGTGTGATCAACATCGGCGGACTCGGATTCATTGAAATCGACGGTGAAAAAG
Source organism: Enterococcus mundtii (assembly GCF_013394305.1). NCBI lineage: Bacteria > Bacillati > Bacillota > Bacilli > Lactobacillales > Enterococcaceae > Enterococcus > Enterococcus mundtii. The sequence goes on from NZ_AP019810.1 coordinate 1,874,717, forward strand.
AAGAAATGAAGAAACAAGATGGGTATTACATCGGTAAAGAAACGGAGCATGTAGTTTTCTCCTCGGTAGATCCAGAAAACCCTGCAAAATTTTACATCAGTTCTGTGCCAGCACATCACAAATATCCAAATGTAAAAATCAGCATCGATCAAGTGAAACCCATGGAAACAGGCGAAGGCGTCACATTGAATGAGCGCAAAATCTACCAATATATCCATCCAAACGTTTGTGAAAGCTGTCAATTACAGATGGGTTATACCATTTTAGAACCGGGTAGTTCATGGAACACGATGCCTTGTCATACACATGAACGTCGCATGGAAGCTTATGTTTACTTTGATTATGCAAATGAAGATACACGTGTGTTCCATATGATGGGTAAACCAGATGAAACCAAACATTTAGTCGTAGATAATGAACGAGCCGTGATTTCGCCAAGTTGGTCGATCCACTCAGGTGTTGGCACAAGCAATTATTCGTTTATCTGGGCAATGTGTGGTGAAAATATCACCTATACAGATATGGATATGGTATCAATGGATCAATTGAAATAGGAAAGGAAGATAAAAATGTCATTCAATATGGATATGTTTCGCTTAGACAATAAAGTCGCTTTAATCACCGGTGCGGTATACGGAATCGGTTTTGAGATTGCTCGCTCATTAGCAGAAGCTGGAGCAACGATCGTCTTCAATAATTTAACTCAGGAATCAGTAGATGAAGGGATTGCCAACTACAAAGAAATTGGCATTGAAGCAAAAGGCTATGTTTGTGATGTGACGGATGAGTCAGCAGTACAAGCAATGGTCAAACAAATCAAATCAGAAGTTGGTCCAATCGATATTTTGGTCAACAATGCAGGCATCATCAAACGTACACCAATGATCGAAATGGATGTGGCGGATTTCCGTCAAGTCATCGACGTAGACTTGAACGCACCATTTATCATGTCGAAAGCAGTCATCCCAGATATGATTGAAAAAGGTGGTGGGAAAATCATCAATATTTGTTCAATGATGAGTGAACTTGGCCGTGAGACAGTAAGTGCCTATGCTGCTGCTAAAGGCGGATTAAAAATGTTGACGAAAAACATTGCTTCAGAATATGGTCAGTACAACATTCAATGTAATGGGATCGGACCTGGCTATATCGCGACGTCGCAAACAGCGCCATTAAGAGAAACACAAGAAAACGGGGAGCGTCATCCATTTGACCAATTTATCGTTGGCCGTACACCAGCCGCTCGTTGGGGTGATCCAATCGACTTAGCTGGACCATCTGTCTTCTTAGCATCAAGTGCGTCTGATTTTGTTAACGGACATATCTTGTATGTAGATGGCGGTATCTTAGCTTATATCGGAAAACAACCATAATAAACAAAGAATGACGAGTGCATCGTATGCACTCGTCATTTTTATTTGCGCCGACCATATTTTGATAATGGGATGTCTCTGGCTTCGCACCATTCTTTGACCGGGCCAGAAAAAATCAAGGATTGTTTGGTTAAATCACTTGTTTTTGTTGCACCGACCATAGCATAGAGCATTCGTAGTTCTTCTTGCCACTGTGCCATAAGAGCAATCGTCTCCTCAATCCCGTGTGTCATGTAGTGCGTCAAGATCGTTCCGGAAATCCCTACAGCGTTCGCACCAAGACACAATGCTTTAAAGATATCATAAGCATTTCGTATGCCACCCGAAGCAATGATTTCGGCGGCTGTATTTGCTTCGTTCGCTTCAAGTAAGGAGGACACAGTAGATTGCCCCCAATCCGTCAAATAAGCCAATTCACGTTTTTTACGACGAGCATTTTCGATTTGTGTGAAGCTTGTTCCGCTACGTCCACTGACGTCAATCGTCTTGATACCTAGTTCAGACAGTTCAATGATGGTCTCCCTCGTCATCCCAAAGCCCACTTCTTTTACGATCACTGGCACATCAAGAGTTTGTTGGATTTCTGAGATCAGTTCTTTCCACTGCGAAAAATCGCGATCCCCTTCAGGCATGACTAATTCTTGTGGTGCATTTAAATGGATCTGTAACGCATCCGCTTGGAAGAGTGCTACAGCTTCTTGGGCACGTGCGACAGAAGTACCAGCACCGACATTCGCTAAAATCTTCCCTTCAGGATAGACATCTCGCATCACCGTATAAGAATTTGCCAAGGAAGGATCTTTCAAGGCGGCGCTGACAGAACCGGTAGCAACCATCAATCCAGCACTTTTAGCAATCTGTGCAAGGTCATGATTGATCTTTTTTGTTTTTTCACTACCGCCAGTCATGGCATTGATATAGAAAGGACTAGAAAGAGTAAAACCTGCAACTTCTGTCTTCAAAGACACTTCATCGACCTTGCTTTGTGGAAGTGGATGATGGACAAGTCGAACGAAGTCAAATTCATTTATTTGTTTGTTGTGAAATGCTTTAGCTAATGATACATGTTCATCTTTTCGATTCATAACTTGTCCTCTTTCTGTTGATGGTAGACATGTAATGGAAGCGGGGTGATTTCAGCTTCTTCCCAAGCACTCATCAGTGGAAGGATACCTGATTTTTGGTCCACGATCACGATGCCACAATCCCCACCGCCAGCGCCAGAAGATTTCGCCGCGCCTTCAAATTGTTCAGCTAAACAACACAGTTTATTTAATGCTGGTGTTTCAATCAACACGCCAGTGATGGCAGACAGATCACGCAATAATTCACGATTTTTACGAATCATTTCTTGGATCAAAGCAACGTCGTTTTCTTTAAAACCTTGGATCATCGTGTTGACGCAAAGCGTACTATCTTCAAGGAATTGTTGATACGCCGCCATTTTATCTTCACGAGAGCGATGTACTTGGTCCACTAAGTCGGAAGTAGAGGCAGGACTACCAGTCCAACCAATCAATAAACGGAGATCTTCCGGAGTGTGTAAGGATTCAATAGATAAACCAGGCCAATCGAGCGCTAATAATTCACTGATCGTTTTACTTGATTCTTGTTCTTTGAGCCATTGGTGGTCAAAAGTGGAGAAGGCGATCCAACCACCATAACAGCTAGCCGCAATATCACCACAAGAACCATTGTCTTGGACAGCTAGATTAGCTAAGGCTGCAATTTTAAAAATCTCAAGCTGAGATAAATTCAGTGCATAAAATTGGTTCAATGCTCGTACAGTCGCTACCGCTACTGCGCCACTAGAACCTAGTCCATACTTCCTACCATTTGAGCTATCTAATTCACTGGTTACCTTCAAGTCATAAAATGAAAGAAGAATGTTTTTTTCCTGTGCATATTTCTCAGTTAAACGTATAGCAGCAAGGATATAATGGAACGGGTTTTCACGGATATCTAGAATGAGTTCGCCTTTTCGTCTTGTCCAACGCACAGGCATTTCGCTATATTGTGCAGATTGGATACTCCCGACTTTCCGAGCAGCTTTCACTGTTACTGTGACGAATTGATCGACTGCCACGATGATTGCAGGATGCCCCGTTTCGACAACTGCGTATTCTCCAGCGATATAAAGTTTTCCAGGTGCAGATACTTCAACCATAACAATCTCCCTTTATTCAATAATCGTGATTCCTTGCCCAGCATGAGCAAGAATCACTTGTTGACGACTAAATAATTCAATGAATTTTGCTTGAACAGCCGTTTGATTTTTCTTTTCAACTAATACTTTGACGTTTGGGCCTGCATCCATCGTGAAATAGCAAGGAATGCCTGAAGCACGTAGTTCACGAACCGTTTGCATCGCCTTCAGACTATCTGGAGACCAGTAGGTGAAGGGTGGATTAGCCGCTAACGTGGTGCCGTGCATTTTTAACCCATTTCGCTCCATGATTTCGCCCATTTTTTGGAACGATTTTTCAGCGATTGCTTGTTTCAGCTCCCGTAGATCTGTTTCGACTGAATCAAGCCACCCTTGATAAAAATGTGAAGTTTTCACTGTTCGGCGCATTCCATCACGACTAGATACATCTTTTTGTTGATCATTGATCAATACAAATACCATGGCGAGTTCGTCTTCAAATCCATTAGAAGGGATTTGTTGCGCATATGAAGTTTGGTCATCATGCCCTTTTTCCCATTCCACGAAGCCACCAAAAATACTACGACAAGCAGAGCCAGAGCCGCGACGAGCTAGTCTGGACAGGGATTGTTTATCCAATTCTAGTCCTAGGGCTTCATTACAGGCGCCGGCTAACGCAGCTAGACCGCTTGCAGAGGAAGCTAACCCTGCGGCTGTTGGAACAAAGTTATGGCTGATCACTTTTGCGCGTTTGTTTGTATTCGCTTGTATGCGTACAAGATCAAGGAAGCGACTGACTTTTTTGGTGGCTGCTTCTGTTTGTAATTCATGATCTAAATAGAACAGATCGTCTGTGAACGAATCTGAAAAAATCACTTCGGTTTCTGTGTAGAAAGCATCGAGAGTGAGAGATAAACTGTTGTTCATCGGAAGAATCAATTCTTCATTTTTTTTGCCCCAATATTTGATCAAGGCGATATTTGTATAAGCACGGGCTTTACCACTAAGCATAGGTATGTACTCCTAATCCTTGAATCCAAGTTTCAGCTGCGCCTGCTTGTATTAGTGCGTGGCTGATTTCTTGAGCTTCTGTTTTTGTTTGTGCTAAGGCAATCATACATCCACCACGTCCGCCACCGGTCAATTTTGCTCCTAAAGCGCCAGCAGCACGTGCGGTAGCGATCAGAGTATCTAAAAAGTCATTACTGATCGTCAAACTTTTTAGAATGCGCTGGGCATCATTCATTGCTTCAGCTAACTTTTCTGGCGAATTGTCGATAATTGCTTTTTTAGCTTGTTTCGTCAAGTATCCTAGTTGTTGGATTTTTTGTCCAGTTTTCTGCGCATCTTTCTCAAAAAGGTGTGCGACATCTTTCACCGCTGCACGTGTTTGTCCTTTGATTCCCGTATCAGCGACAATCAAGAAAGCATCGATATTCAACGCAAAATAATCAAAAGGATGGCCTTTTGTAAAATAAATCGGTTCGAATCCACTTGTTGCGGCAGCATCGATTCCACTGGGGTTTCCATGTGCGATTTTTTCAGAAACTTGCACATGCGCCAATAATTGTTCTCGTGATAATGGCAACTCATAGGCGGAATAAAAAGCTCGTGTGATCGCAGTAGCTACGGCTGCACTGGAACCCATTCCACGTTCTGCAGGGATGGTGCTTTCAATCGTTAAACGCAAGGTGTCTTGCACATGGTAGTGAGTTTTCAGACCAGCAATCAGCTGTTTGATATTATTCAACGCATGTGGTGCATCATGTAAATTTCCTATATAGTAGGAAGAAATAAGTTGATCTTTATTGAATGATTGGAGTGCTTCAAGTGTAGCTGTTACTTTTGTTGCATAAAACGGAAAGGCAATGGCAGGCTCGCCGTAAACGACAGCATGCTCACCCATTAAAATCAGTTTTCCACTCGATTCCCCTTGGCCATGAATTGCCATAATACAACTCCTTCTTTTCCTCTAAGAGTAGCTTTTTAACAAAAAATAAAGCGCCTATTACTATGTGCGCAATGTTTGTCCAAAAAAACAGTCCTTCTTTATTTTACTAAAACCAGTCAAGAAGTAAAATAAAGAATACGATTTCTCGACAAAAAACGTGATTTTCTTAATAAAATTTTGATTTTTCATAGGAAAGAATCTTGTCGATTTCGTTTGACACCACAAGATATTGGGGTTATATTTAGAAACATGAGAAAAAAACACTGTATTTAGTGGGAGAAGTGAGTTGGAGGGAAATGAGTGTGATTGTTTTAGCAGGAACGATAGGAGCAGGGAAATCAAGCTTAACAAAAATGATTGCTGACCATTTTAAGAGTCAGGCGTTTTACGAATCAATCGATGACAACGAAGTATTGCCTTTGTTTTATGCAAACCCTGAACAATATGCGTTTTTATTGCAAATTTATTTTTTGAATAAGCGATTTGCAAGTATCAAGCAAGCGATGCAAGAGGATAACAATGTGTTAGATCGTTCGATTTATGAAGATTCATTATTATTTCATTTAAATGCAGATCTTGGTCGAGCGACAGCGACAGAAGTCCAAGTCTACGATGAATTATTGGCGAACATGATGGAAGAATTGCCCTATGCGGCATCGAAAAAACATCCCGATCTATTGGTTCATATTCGCGTATCTTTTTCAACCATGTTAGAACGGATCGAAAAAAGAGGGCGGGCATATGAACAACTTTCTTTTGACCCTAGTCTCTATGAGTATTATCAAGAATTGAATCGCCGTTATGATGAATGGTATGAAGCTTACGATGAAAGTCCTAAGATCCAAATCGACGGTGACTGTTTGAACTTTGTGGAAGATGAAGCAGCTAGAGTACAAGTGTTACAAATGATTGAAGAAAAACTAATGGAGATCCGTGAAGAAGTCAGCATATAAAAAATGTTCTGACTTAAGTGGAACTTTGAATTGTCCGAATAAAAAATCACAAAAAAGAGGCAACCACAAATGAGTGATTGCCTCTTGCTTATTTGAATCGTTGTTTAGTCGAATAAAGGGTAGTGAGTTGATTTATTTAGGGTAGAATAATGAGTGAGCAATGCCTGGTGCCCAGTTTGTATCACCGTAGTTCAAGTGAGACTGCCAAGTAATATAAGTCACACCATTGTGGACAACTTCTTCACCGGCTGTATAAGAAACAGGTGAGAAGAAGCTACCTACTGTCCATTGACGTCCAGTAACGACTTCACCGCCGCCGTTTCCGCCATCGCCACCATTTTCGTCACCGCCGCCATTTTCATCGCGATCAGTTGTGATTGTTAATGTGTTACTTGCATCTGAAACATCGCCTTCATTGCTGATTGCGCGTACTACAAATGAGTATTGTGTCTCAGCTTTTAAGCCTTCTACTTCAAAAACAGTTTCAGTTGTTGAACCAATTACTTGGCCATCACGCAAGATTTCGTATTCTTTGATTCCTTTTGAGTGAGTAGAAGCTCCCCACATCAATGAAACGCTAGAACTTGTCTGACCCATTGAGTGTAAGTGGCTAGGTGCAGTTGGTTTTTCTTCTGTAGTTTCAGATAAAGTTGTAACAGATAAAGCTGTTCTTTCAGAAACTAGCCCTGTTTGTCCAACTGCTTCGATTTCATATTTATATGTAGTTTCTGCAGTTAGGTTTTGATCGCTGAAATCTGGTGAAGCTGTGTTTCCTAATAATTGACCATCACGGTAAACGTTGAATGATGAAGCATTTGCTTGTCCATCCCAAGTCAATTGAGTTGTTGAAGAAGTTACATTAGTAGTACGAACGTTACGTGGTGCTGTTGGTGCTACTGGAATTGCTGAATCACCTTTCAAGTTCACATCGATTACTTGGTAGAATGCCATTGCTGTATCATCTACATCCCAAACAGCTAGAACAACATGGTAACCAAGACGGTCATTAGGGATGTTCACTAAGTGTGATGGATTTGTTGAAGCTTGAGCCCCACCATGGTTGATCGTTGTTAACAATTCAAAATCGCTACGATCTAATTGATCGTTTGGATTCCAATCTGCTTTTGTGATATAGTAATGCCATTTAGTTGTAGGGTGAGTCGCGGTATAACGCCAAGTAAATGTATTAGGACCTGTGTTCAAATCTTGTTTTGTCCACATGGTCGAAGTTTGACGGTCTAAGTTGAAGTTGTTTCCAACAGCACCGTTTGCAGAAGCGATGCGTCCGTCAGCAGGGCCAGCTTGCGGAAAACCTTTTAATGCTTCTAATGATTGTGGTTCATAAATCACTGGACCGTATTTTGCTAATGCTGCATTATGGTTCACATTACGGTCTAAGGAACCTTGGTATGAACGACTGATCGGTGACTGCACATAACCGTGAGCTGAAGCGTCTTGTCCTCCGATAGATAAACCTACTCCTAATAAAACGCTAGAGCATAGAACTGTTGCTAAAATTTGTTTTTTCATGTTTCCCTCCATAGATAAAATGATATTTTAGATAACTAATAAGGTCGATGAGTATGACTCGTTCGATGTGCCTCGTTGTTATCTGTATTTAATATTATCAGAGAATTGCACTATTGAATAATCTGTTTATACCGAACATTAGGTAAAATTGGGTCTTGACTTCAAATGATGGTATTTTTATCCAAAACATGAATAAATATTGTTTTAAAGGCGTTTTTGTTGTCTTTTTTATTTGTTATTAGTTATTTGTTTTGCATAATAAATAACAAGGAAAAAATAAAAAGATAAAATTTGATTCTAATTGAGAAAGGTTGAAGTAGCGTTTATAGTTATTTTTAACGTTTACTTATTTTTAAAATATATCTTTTTATTGGCTGTTTTATTCCTTTTTTATGGATTTGACCATCAATTTTTTGGTCTGAGATTGTGATAGGAGCGTTCGGTCTTATTATCGAAAAAAGTCAAATTAGAATATCGTTTATTTGGATTCAAGAGTTTCGAGAGGACTAAATACCACCTCTCAAGCAATTCTATCTATTTTATCTATTTATAGAAGGAACGGGATACGAAGTGGGAGGGAATGTATTTTGCAATCTGTGATAATGGATAAGCGCTTTGAAAAAAATAGCACCTGTAATATTCGTCTCGAATGTTACAGGTGCTGGCTTATTTTTGAGGCAAAGAAAGTTGTTCTAGCCTCATTTTTATAGGGTTTTGTTTACGTGGAATGTTTTCTATATTATCGTTTTAATTACGTTGATAAGGTTTATTTTATTTAGGATAGAATAAGGCATGGGCAATTCCTGGCGCCCAGTTTGTATCACCATAGTTCAAGTGAGATTGCCAAGTGATATATGTCACACCGTTGTGAACAACTTCTTCACCGGCTGTATAAGAAACCGGTGCGAATAAGCTTCCTACTGTCCATTGACGTCCTGGAGTGACTTCACCACCCCCGTCGCCGCCATTGTCATCGCGATCTGTCGTAATAGATAACGCATTGCTTGCATCAGATAGTTCATCCGTATTGCTGACTGCGCGAACCACGAATGAGTAGGTAGTGTTTGCAGCTAATCCAGACACTTCGTATTCTGTTTCTTTTGTTGAACCAATCAATTGATTGTTACGGTAGATGTTGTATTGTTTGATTCCTTTTGAATGAGTAGAAGCGCCCCACATCAATGAAACACTTGAACTTGTTTGACCCATCGAGTGTAAGTGAGTTGGTGTAGTTGGTTTTTCTTGTGTATTTTCTGTTGTAGTTTTTACTGTCAAAGCTGTTTTAGCAGAGACTAAGCCAGTTTGTCCAACTGCTTCGATTTCATAATTATAAGATGTATCCGCAGTTAAGTTTGTATCACTGAAATCTGGTGTTGTTGTGTTTCCAAGCAATACGCCATCACGGTAAACGTTGTAAGAGGCTGTATTCGCTTGGCTGTTCCAAGCTAATTGGACAGTTGAAGAAGTCACATTCGTCGCACGAACGTTTTGTGGTGCTGTTGGTGCTACTGGAATTGCTGAATCACCTTTCAAGTTGACGTCGACTACTTGATAGAATGCAGCGCCTGTGTCATGGATATCCCAAACAGCTAGAACGACATGGTAACCAAGCCGATCCTTTGGTATATTCACTGAATGCGATGGATTAGTCGAAGCTTGTGCCCCGTGATGATCGATAGTTGCTAATAATTCCAAATCGCTACGTTTTAAGGGCTCATTTGGGTTCCAACCTACTTTAGTAATATAATAATGCCATTTAGTGGTACGGTGAGATTGTGTATAACGCCATCTGAATGTATTCACACCAGTATCTAAGTTTTGTTTTGTCCACATCGTTTCTGTTTGGTTATCTAGTAAGAAGCTTCCTCCAACTGCACCATTTGCAGAAGCGATGCGTCCGTCAGCAGGGCCAGCTGCTGGGAAGCCTTTAGCAGTTTCTAATGATTGTGGTTCATAAATCACTGGACCATATTTTGCTGCTGCAGCGGATAAATTAACATTACGGTCTAAGTGTCCTTGATACGCACGACTGATCGGTGATTCGACATAACCGTGAGCAGAAGCGTCTTGTTCCCCAATCGTTAAGCTTGCTCCAAATAAAATCCCCGAGCATAAAACTGTACCAAAAATTTGTTTTTTCATTTTTTCCTCCATATGTAAATAAGATTTAGATAACGAATAATAAAAAACGAATTTCGTAATTATCTCTCTTTTGTGTTATCTGGGATTAAGATTATCAAATAAAATGAATAGTTACGAATCAGTTTATACCGATGTGTAGGTAAAAAAATGATAGAAACATAAATAGTATGATTTGTTATAACGTTGATTTTTTAAGGATGTAGGTACCATATTTGGAAAATGAGAACATTTTTTTATAAAAAAATATTTCTTGGGATTAAGAATTGAATGATTTTGTTCAGATTCTATTTTAGTTATCTTAAAATAAAAGAAGTGAAATTATATAAAACGTAAATGAGGTAGTAGCAGAAGGGTGACAGATTCGATTGGTGATAAGGGAAGTAACAAAAATATCTAATTGCTGAGCTGTATGAGAAGAAGAACTGCTACGATTAAATAGAAAAAAGTGAAGAAATGATTGACAAAAAGAAATAGATTTGGTATGATAATTAAGTTGAGAAATAAAAGCAGAAGCACCCGCTTCTCGCCTTAGTTGATACAGTCACTGGGCTAGATAGTTTTCATCTATATGTAGTATAGGTGGAGTACGTGCGGGTTCTATCAAAAGAACTCGTTTTTTTATTGCCGTTCATTCGGTAAGCTTTTCTTTCTCTCATAATATTTGGAGGTGAATGACCATAGCAAAGGATATGATGGTTAACGACGGCATTCGTGCACGTGAATTACGATTGATCGGTTCAGATGGTGAGCAATTAGGAGTTAAGTCAAAAGCAGAAGCATTGCAAATTGCAGAACAATCAAACTTGGATCTTGTGTTAGTTGCTCCAGGTGCGAAACCACCAGTAGCGCGAATCATGGACTACGGAAAATACCGTTTCGAGCAACAAAAGAAAGACCGCGAAGCGCGTAAAAAACAAAAAGTGATCAATGTAAAAGAAGTTCGTTTAAGTCCAACGATTGATTTGAATGACTTCAATACAAAACTTCGTAATGCACGTAAGTTCTTAGAGAAAGGCGATAAAGTGAAAGCTTCTATCCGTTTCAAAGGCCGTGCCATTACCCACAAAGAAATTGGTCAAAAAGTCTTGGATCGCTTAGCTGAAGAAACTGCTGATATTGCAACAGTGGAACAAAAAGCGAAAATGGACGGACGCAGCATGTTCTTGACGCTGGCACCGAAAAACGACAGTAAGTAATTTGAATGACTAACTGATTGTTGGACAGTCAATAGTCGGATAACGAAAGATTTTGAGGAGGAAATATAGTCATGCCAAAACAAAAAACACACCGCGGATCAGCAAAACGTTTCAAACGTACTGGTAAAGGCGGATTGAAACGCTTCCGTGCGTTTACAAGTCACCGTTTCCACGGCAAAACTAAAAAACAACGCCGTCAATTACGTAAAGCGCGCATGGTTTCTAGTGGCGATTTCAAACGTATTCGTCAACAACTAGCAAAAATGAAATAAGAACGTAAAATAATTGAAATTTAAAGATTTATTTTTATTAGGAGGAATTATACATGGCACGTGTAAAAGGTGGAACAGTAACTCGTAAACGTCGCAAAAAAATGCTGAAATTAGCAAAAGGTTACTACGGTTCAAAACACACTTTATTTAAAACAGCAAAAGAACAAGTAATGAATTCATACAACTACGCATATCGCGATCGTCGTCAAAAGAAACGCGACTTCCGCAAATTGTGGATCGCTCGTATCAACGCAGCGGCTCGTATGAATGGCTTAAGCTACTCAAAATTGATGCACGGTTTGAAATTAGCTGAAATCGACATCAACCGCAAAATGTTAGCTGACTTGGCTGTCCATGATGCAGCAGCATTTACTGCATTAGCTGACCAAGCAAAAGATGCTTTAGCTAAATAAGCGCTAGAATAGCTAAACACATCCAGGTTTTCTGGATGTGTTTTTTTATATCTAACAAACTTCAATAAAATTTCTGTTATGTACAAATAAATTGAAATAACCAAATAGATAAAGTACATGATATTTTTTTGAAAAGAAAGGTGACCATAGCTCATTTTTTGTCTTAGATAATGAATCTTTGTATATAGTTATCTGACTGAAATATTTTTTCAAAAAACATTTCAGTAGCTCGTAATGAATCTTTTTTAATCATATGTACTTATTCTGTCGTTGATATTTAATGAGAGCGGTTTCTTTATAGGGTAAAATGAAGCAACTGATATATCAGTGGGATGAAATAGAATGGAGTGAGTCTATGAGCGAAATGATTATTGGCATGTTGTTGATTTTGTCGTTCTTTTTTATGGTTTGGTATTGTGTCAAAGGACTTAATTTGATGGTTGGTTTAGCGATCATGGCGACGATTTGGATGGGATTGGCGCTGATTGGTAATTTTTTCTCACCGAATGCCGCAATGGAAGGACAGTCAGTCATTGATGTGTTGACCCATGTATATGCTACTGGTCCAGCGGAATATGCGAAATCGATTTTAGTGAATGTATTCTTTGGTGCTTTTTTTGGTCGAGTATTGGTAGATAGTGGGATAGCGGCTACATTGATTCGAAAAGTCGTAGAGCTTGGCGGTGATAAACCGCGGATCACGATGAGCCTTTTATGTCTTGTAACGTCAATTATTTTTATGTCGATGACCGGGATCGGCCCAGTGATTTCAATTGCCGTGATCGTTTTACCGATTTTGATGTCGTTAGGAATTGCTGCACCTGTTGCTCTATTTGCATTCATGGGTTCGATTATGGCAGGGATCTTTGCAAATATTGTCAATTTCAAGCAATACCAAACGATCTATGCAGGGTTTAATTCTGCGGCTGAAAATTATACATACAATGATTACTTTCAAATCGGAATGATTGGCATGATCGTAAGTTTAGTAATCGTTTTGCTTGTAGCTAATATATCAATGAACACGAAGAAACGCTATGCAATGGCAGCTGAACTTCCACGAGAAGGTGGGGAAGCGCCAATGATTTCTTGGTTGGCAGTCGTTATTCCTGTGTTGGGAGTGGTGTTATTAGAAATTCCGATTATTCTTGGTTTCATGTTGGCAGGGATCTGGGCGTTGCTATTTACTGGGAAATTACGTGGTGGATACAAGGAGATCTGTCGGCAATTCGCTAAATTATTTACAGATGGAGCAACAGATGTAGCACCGATGGTTGGCTTTTTGATGACTTTAGCGATGTTCAATAATTCGGCGGTATATGCTTCTTCTTATTTCTCTGCGATTTTGGGAGACTTTATTCCCCAGACACCTTTTGTGTTGGCACTTGCCTTTGCATTGTTGACGCCTCTAGGTTTTTTCCGTGGTCCGTTGAGTCTAGTCGGTTCGGGATCAGCGATTTTAGCAGTAGTTTTAGCAGTCAATCCGACAATGCCTGTGGCCTTCTTATTTCCGTTATTTGCGACGACGACCATTGCGCCACAGCATTTAGATATCACTCAATCCTGGATTGCATGGGGATTAGGGTATACAAAGGTTTCCTCTCGTGAATTCATGAAAAAATCGATTCCGACAGGGTGGGCGATCGGTGTGATCGTCTGTATCTTGACGTTGATCCTTTATGGTAATTTTTGATAGGTATAGAAAGTAAAAAATTTGGAGGATGCAAAATGAAGCGTGCAGTAAGAATGGGCATTGATGTAGGCGGTACCCATACAAAAGCAGTCGCAATCGACAATGCGACACATGAAGTCATCGGTAAATCATCTGTTAAAACAACGCATCACCATCCAGAGGGTGTAGCTGCAGGGGTCGTACAATCGTTCCAAAATTGTTTGCAAGAAAATCAGATCAGCCCCGAGGATGTTGTTTTTGTCGCGCATTCTACAACTCAAGCAACGAATGCCTTGATTGAAGGAGATGTGGCAAAAGTAGGAGTGATCGGAATGGCAAAGGGCGGGTTCGAAGGTTTTTTGGCAAAAAGACAAACTCGATTAGCACCGATTGATTTAGGGAATAATCGAAAAATAGACATTGCAAATGTGTTCTTGCCAATCAAACAATTGACAAATGAACGAGTGTTAGAGACGATTGCTACACTTAAAAAAGAACAGGCGGAAGTTTTAGTTTCTTCCATGGCTTTTGGCGTAGATAATAGTGAACCAGAACAAGTCATCTATTCACTTGCTTCGGAACAAGGGATACCAACAACGATGGCTTCTGAAATCACAAAGCTTTATGGTTTGACGAGACGAACACGAACGGCAGCGATCAATGCCTCGATTTTACCTAAAATGTTAGAAACAGCGACATCAACTGAACGTTCCGTTCGAACTGCCGGTGTCAATGTTTCTTTGATGATCATGCGTGGTGATGGTGGTGTAATGGAAATTGCTGAAATGAAGAAGCGACCAGTATTAACGATGCTTTCAGGTCCAGCTGCCTCTGTCATGGGTTCTTTGATGTATTTACGTGCCTCGAATGGTGTGTATTTTGAAGTTGGAGGGACAACGACTAATATTGGTGTTATCAGGAATGGGCGTCCAGCCATCGATTACTCAGTGGTCGGCGGTCATGCGACCTATATTTCATCGTTAGATGTTCGTGTCTTAGGTGTGGCCGGTGGTTCAATGGTTCGGGCAGATCGCACAGGGATCCTTGATGTGGGACCACGTTCAGCCCATATTGCTGGATTGGATTATGCTGTATTCACACCGATTGAAAAAATCGATCAACCGAAAATCGTTTTTTTCTCACCCATTGAGGGAGATCCGGCTGATTATGTCAAAGTGATTTTGGCAGACGGAAAAGAGGTCACTATTACCAATACATGTGCAGCGAATGTTCTTGGGCTTGTCCAAGAAGAACACTTTTCTTATGGTGATCCACAAGCCGCAAGAAAAGCCATGGAAGCTTTAGCAGCTTATTGTCAGACTTCTGTGGAAGATATCGCTGAGCAGATCATGGCAAAAGCTTATGCCAAAATCGAACCAGTGATTTTGGAACTGGCAGAAAAATATCAATTGGAAAAAGAGCAAATCTCCTTGGTTGGGGTAGGCGGTGGAGCAGCGTCCTTGATTACTTATTTTAGTCAGAAAATGGGTGTTAAGTATTCAATACCAGAAAATGCGGAAGTGATCTCATCTATCGGTGTGGCATTAGCGATGGTGAGAGATGTGGTTGAACGAATCATTCCTTCTCCAAGTAAAGAAGATATTCGAGGATTGAAAAATGAAGCGATGAATAAAGCAATCGAATCTGGCGCTACACCAGAATCGATTGAGGTCCATGTTGAAATTGATCCACAGACATCGAAAGTGACGGCAATTGCTACAGGTTCAACGGAAGTCAAAGCGACTGATTTAACAAAGCAGATCAGTGAAACAGAGGCGTTGACATTAGCTGCAGAAGATTTACGGATGTCCCTCAAAGATGTTCGTTTATTAGCGAATACTGACTACTTCTATGTGGTTGGGGAAAATAGTCCAGAACATTCAATCGGCGCATTACGGATCATCGACCAAAAAGGATTCATCAAAGTTCAAAGAGGGTATGCAAAATGTCTGAAAACTACAGCTGAACAGTATCTCTCCGCTGTCCAACAATTATGGGAAGAACTTGCGGTCTATCAGACGGAGCTGATTGCTCGACCGGAATTTTATCTATGTATCGGCGCGCGTGTCGCAGATTTTTCAGCGACAGAATTTGAACAACTACAACTCTTGATGGAGTTAGAAATCGCGATGTTGGAACCAGCGGAAGAAGTGATCGTGATTGCGGGAAATATCAAGCAAAAGTAAACTAGATGAGTTGATTTCAAAATTAATGACGATTTCTGATAAACAGTGGTGTGATTATCAATTTAAACGAGAGATTTTAGTAGGGAAACTCTCACTTTCTGAGCAACGAGCATGGGGAGAACTGGCGAGACAATGTGGAGAAAGGTTAGCAGAACTGATTTATCGAAAGTACCATACAAGAAATATTCATGCGCTTTGTCGTACATTAAATGTCGCTATCTCCTATGGAGAAACAGCATGGCGGAATGATCGTTTGACACTCGCCACTTACGATGAAACAACGGGGATCTGTTTAATGACAGAACCAATCCAGAAGTTTGAACAGGAAAAGATCACTGCTCTCCCACTGGAACAAGTGACTTCTTTGATTTTAGCACATGAATTGTATCATCATCTTGAAACATGCGATCCTACATTGTATACCCAACAGAAAACTGTAGAACTATGGCGATTTTTTGGGTATCGCCATCAGTCTAAGATCCGAACATTGAGTGAGATTGCAGCGATGAGCTTTTCGGAGAAGTTGAATAACGTAGGATTTTCACCATATGTGTTAGAAGTCGCTATGATTTGGCCGTATGATCCTCTACTCTGTGAGCGACTTGTTCAGTCATTGTAAATCTATTTGAATAAGGCAAAAGAAGGCGCAAACGTTCCTAAAAATTGCGGAGCGTTACGCCTCTTTTGAATCATCCTTCAGAGGATGCTTCAAAATAATTCGGATAATGAAGGATCACTTGTTCTTGTTCCTCAATGATCATATGGAGGTGGAGGTTACAAAGAAATCCCACTTCATCAAGTGCGTGTTCTTTCATGGCTCTCAATAAGATTTGATGTTCATCTAATACACGGCCCCAATCTAATTCAGAAATCGTCAAACGCAACCAACGGAAACGATCTAAGTGAGTGCTATAGCTTTCAAGCCAAGTCCATATTTCTTCTTTCCCCGCAACTTTGTAACACATTTGGTGAAAGGCTTTATCCAAAAGAAAGAAGGTTTTTTTGTCTTGTGCCAAGATGGCTTGATCCGTCTGTTCTAAAATCATCTCCAAGCGTTGATGAGCGGTATCGTTCATTTTAGCACTGCACTCTTGTAAAATCGGTTGTTCTAATTTTTCTCGCATGTAACGTGCCAAGTCTGCGGAACGTATGTCGATTTTTGAGATATATGTACCGGATTGAGGAATTGTTTTGATCAATTCCTGATTTCTAAGTTGGATCAATGCTTCTCGAATTGGCGTGCGTCCAATCGTTAGTTGTTCTTCTAAGATTCTGTCGGAAATCTTACTCCCTGGAGCTAATTCAGAATAGATGATTTGTTGTCTGATAGCTTCGTATGCTTGTTGTTGCAAATTGTTCCCCATAGAACACCCCTTTCAAAAAGTTATATCCAGTATAGCATATCCTTTACTAGGAACAGAATAAGGGAGGAAGCAATAGGAACAGCGAACGGAAACACAAAAATAGAGCCGCAAACAATTGGTTTGTCGACTCTTTTCAATACATATCCATAGTGCGAACATCTCATCCTTTCACGAAAGCAACAGTCAATCTGGGCGAACTTCCTGCAGTTGTTTGACACGACCACCGATTTGATTGGCAAAGGTTTCTGATTCTTTTTTGTCTTTGAAGACAAGCAAGTTTTCCGGGTTTTTTTCACGTGTGCGACAGCCAGTTTTATCAATATAACCGTGTAGTACTTTCACGACATACATCATAATCACCTGCTTTTTTTCTTTCCATTATACAAATCGGGGGTTAAAAGGCAAGAATAAACACTTATTTTTTATTTTATTTTATTTTATTTTATTTCTGTTGCAGAATCAGGGGCTGCGTCGATGTTTGCATAAGTTTTAAACAGACTATCCAAGCTAGGGTTGACACGGCTTAGTTTGACTAAACGTTGATTTTCTGCAAGTAAGAAACAGTGCTGGCTTGTACCGGTCGTCCGTAAACGCTGATCTTCTGTGTCGTAGATCTCATAACGGAAATTCAAGCGTGTGCCTGTGTAGCTTTCGATAATCGATTGGATCAAGATTTTGTCCCCATAACGGATCATCTCTTTGTATTCGCAACTTACGCCTAGTACAGGGATGATGATGCCTTGTTCTTCGATTTTCTTGTAACTAAAATCCAAGTGTTCTAACAAGGCAACACGTGCTTCTTCGAACCAGCGGATATAGTTGCTGTGGTGAATGATACCCATTTGATCGGTTTCATAATAAAAAGGCTCTCTAAGGTAGCCGGTATATTTTTCCATTGTTATGCTCCTTCTTATCTTTGACTAAAATAATGCATCCATTTTGGGATGTACTGACTGATTTGAGTCGGTAAAACGACATACTGCTCTTTTGCTAATTGATCGCCGATAAAGCTATGCAAATAGACAGCGGCACTGATCGTTTGGTCATTTTTTGGAAACTGAGCTAAAAAACCAGCAATCATGCCAGCTAACGTATCCCCCATACCACCTGTTGCCATAGCTGGTGTACCTGCTGTATTGTAATAGATGCCATTTTGCCCATAGATCGTTGTTTGATGACTTTTTAAAACCAGAGATGCCCCTAATTCTTGTTGCTTCTGCTGATTATTCTCTTCAGATTGCTCATCTAAACGCAATCCACTGACGCGTTGCCATTCCATTTGATGGGGTGTGAGAACGGTATGCTCTGGATAAGGAAGCTCCAGCGAATACGTAGCGAGCAGTGTCAAAGCAGAACCATCAATGACTAACCATTGTTTTTCTGTTTGATTTGTCAGGACAAATTGCAGAAGTTCAAGGCTTTGTTGGTTGGTCCCTAATCCCGGACCAATCAGTAAGACATCGGCATCTTCAAAAGCCGAATGCCATGTTTCTTTATTTGTCCAATCCCCTACCATTGCCTCTGGTAAATGACTATGGACGGTCACGTGATTATTAGGATCTGTTACAACAGTTGTCAAGCCAGCCCCACTATGGACAGCTGCTAAAGCGCTCATGATGATCGCACCGCCAAACTGTTCATTTCCGCCAATCAGTACGACTTTTCCAAACGTACCTTTATGGGATTCCACAGGACGAGGAGTAATCACTTGTTGGAGTAATCGTTCATTTAATTCCATGAGAAAACCTCCTTTTTTTCATTATAGCCCATAATATTTAGGGAAAAAACTGTTTCGTTTATCCGTTGTCTGATTTTTTAAACAATTTGTCTGATTTATGTTATGATGAACTCGTAGACTGAATGAGTGGAGGAGTAACTTTATGACAATCAATTGGCAAAAAGAAGTCGAAGCACGTAAAGAAGACTTGCTTGAAGACTTAAAAAATCTTTTACGCGTAAGCAGTGAACGTGATGATTCAAAAGCAACTGCAGATGCACCATTTGGACCTGGGCCTCGTGACGCATTGAAACACATGCTTGCTTATGGTGAACGTGATGGCTTCGTTGTAAAAAACGTGGACAATTACGCAGGACACATCGATCTAGGTGAAGGAGACGAAACCTTAGGGATTTTTGGGCATATGGATGTTGTGCCTGCTGGCGATGGTTGGGATACTGATCCTTACGAACCAGTGATCAAAGACGGAAAAATCTTTGCTCGTGGGTCAAGTGATGACAAAGGACCAAGTATGGCTGCCTATTATGCGATGAAAATCATCAAAGACCTAGATTTAGAATTATCGAAAAAAGTTCGCTTTGTCGTAGGTAGTGACGAAGAAAGTGGTTGGGCAGATATGGCTTACTACTTTGAACATGAAGAAGAACCTGATTTCGGTTTCTCACCAGATGCGGAATTTCCGATCATCAACGGAGAAAAAGGCAATGTTTCTTTCGGATTCCGTTTTAAAGGCGATAATGCCGGTGACTATGTATTGAAATCATTTACGTCAGGTTTACGTGAAAACATGGTGCCAGGAACAGCGATTGCAAAAATCGAAGTACCAAGCGCAGATGCAGCAGTTGCTTTAGAAAAGGCATTTTATGAATTTGTTGAAGCAAACCCAATCAACGGTTCGATCGAAGCAGAGCATACATTTGTTACGATCAACGTAGTCGGAAAAGGAGCACATGGCGCAAGCCCACAATCTGGGATCAATGCCGGCTCTTTCTTAGCGAGCTTCCTTGATGATTATGAATTTATTGGTGCAGCTAAACAATTCATCCATGTGGCAGCTACTTACGTCCATGAAGACTTTTATGGTGAGAAATTAGGCGTTGCCCACGAAGACGAAAAAATGGGTAAACTAACAATGAACGCTGGGTTGTTTGCGTTTAAAGAAAATGGTTCAGAAGACGATAACTATATCAACATGAACTTCCGTTTTCCTAAGGGCACAACCACAGATGAATTAGAAAGCAAACTGAACAAAACAGTAGCAGACGAAGGTGCGTCAGTTACTCGTGGTGCCCGTGTAATGGAACCACATTATGTACCAATGGATGATCCGTTGGTTGAAACATTATTACAAGTCTACGAAGATCATACCGGCGAAAAAGGCTACGAACAAATCATCGGTGGCGGCACATACGGACGCTTATTAAAACGCGGTGTTGCGTATGGCGCAATGTTTCCAGGCTACACAGATACAATGCACCAAGCAAATGAATTTATGAGTCTAGATGACTTATTCCGTGCTACAGCGATTTATGCAGATGCCATCTACCGTTTGGCAAAGTAAATCATCTTTATTCGTACTTCAACATTCATTACAAAAGTCAGAAATAGTTGTACGCCTATCTTAGATATAACATGATAAAATCATTAGGCAACAAATGACAAAGACTTGAGTGACACCTGGCCTTCAGAGAATTGGGCTTCTCTGAAGGCTTTTTTTGGATTCCAAAAAGCGGATATGTTAATAATTGAATAAACGTCTTCCTGACTAGTCATTTGTTTATTTGTTAGTTAAAGTTGTAAAGGTTATTTACATTTTCTTGTTATTCTATTAATATAATAAGTGTATACAAATTTTTGGGGGGTGAAATGAATATGCCTAAATACATCGAAATTGCTCGTTCTTTGAAAAATAAGATTATCGAGGGTGAATTTAAAGAAGGCGAGCTATTACCAAACCAAGAAGCATTGGCAAAAACCTATAATACGAGTCGAGTAACTGTCAGAAAAGCGATACAGTTATTGATTGATGAATCTTTGCTTTACACAAGACGGGGATCGGGGACATATGTTAGGAGCAACATAAAAAAGGACAATGAGAGTGTGACCCAGATCAATAGCGTATTTGGGACTTCTGCTCAAGAAGGGACGGCGGTGACTAGTAAAATCATCCGCTTTGATGTGCGTTTTCCCACTTCTTATGAGTCTGAAGAATTGAAAATAAAGGCGACTGATCCGGTCTATGATATTAAACGAGTGAGATATGTCAATGAAGAGGCGAGAAGTATAGAGACATCTATCATGCCTCTTAAGTACATCAAAAATTTGGACGAAGAGATTTTAAAGGGGTCCATCTATAACTATATCAGAGAAGAGTTAGGTTATGTGGTTAGTGCGGCCCGTCGAGTGATCATTGCTTCAAAGGCAAATCATTTAGATAGTGAAGAGTTTGAGATCGAGGTAGGCGACCCGATTTTGGAAACCAATCAGATCGTCTTTTTTGATGATGGTACGCCGTTTGATCTATCTAAGACAAGATATCCCTATACGTCAGGAAAAATAGTAGCAGACATCAATTAGATCATAATGTTTAAAAGACTGTGCTTGTCACGATCAAGTGTGGTCTTTTTTCTTTCGTCGACAAATAAGTATATACTAATTTTAATTATGTATTTACAAAAGTTATTGCAGGTGATATTCTGTATTAGAAGTTGATATACAACTTTAGACAATTCAGGAGGCATAAATAAATGGATGAGAAAAAAAGGGAAGCTTTGATGGGAAGATTTGTTTTAACAGCTCAAAAAATCGGCAATCAAATTTATTTAAGAACACTGCGTGATTCATTTGCTACTATCATGCCTTTATTTATTTTAGCAGGTATTGCTATTTTAATTAATTCGGTAGTGTTAGATCCGTCAGGTTGGTTCCAAAATATGATTAGCGCGGACACAATGGCATCTTGGCAAAACTGGGGATCGATCATTACGAACTCGACCCTTAATATCACTGGGATTATTCTTGTACTCACCATTGGCTATTTCTTGTCAAAAAATAGAGGGTTTGATAATCCAATCGGCGTTGTGATCGCTGTTGTTCCAGCATTTTTGACGTTACTCCCAACAATGATCGAGACAACACCGATCAATGCGGAAACGGCTGTGGAAATCAGTGGAGTCATCAGTTACGGAAATATTGGTTCAAAAGGAGTATTTGCTGCAATCATTACTGGATTATTGGCAACAGAGCTATACATTCGTCTGACACGTTCTAAAAAGTTGCAAGTCAACTTAGGAGATAGTGTTCCGCCAGCAGTAGGAAAATCTTTTAACACGATGTTCCCATTGATCATTGTCGTTTCATTGTTTGCCTTTGCTTCATTTTTGATCCAACTAACAGGAAATGATTTTATGAGAATCATTGAGCAATTCATCCAAGAACCGTTACGTGGTGTAGGTACTTCATTTATTGGTTACTTATTTTTAGTTTGTTTTGGCAACTTACTATTTTCTTTCGGTATTCACCAATCTGTCATCACTGGTCCGATCCTAGATCCATTATTGATGGTAAATATGAATGAGAATATGGCAGCTACTGCGAATGGTGAGGCTGCTCCTCACATCATCAACTCAGCGTTCCACCAAGTATATGGCGCTTTGATGGGGGGAACTGGTTCGACCATTGCTTTAGTGATAGCAATATTGATTTTTAGTCACTATCAAGCATATAAAGATTTATCTAAGTTGGCGTTAGGCCCTAATATTTTCAACATCAATGAACCTGTGATTTTTGGATTACCGATCGTCTTCAACTTACCGATGATCATTCCTTTTGTATTATCACCGATCGTAGGTACGACCATTGGCTATTTAGCAACATCGATGGAACTAGTTAATCAATGTGTGGTTCCAATTCCATGGACGACACCACCATTTTTAAGTGGATTTTTAGCAACAGCAGGTGATTGGCGAGCAATTGTTGTTCAAGCAGTTATTATCGTTGCGTTAGTCTTCTTCTATCTTCCATTCTTGAAAATCAGTGAACGGGTTGCTCGTATAAATGCTGAGATGAGTCTTTCTTAAACGATTGCTAAAAGGAAATAGACAAATGATAAATAGAACGATGATTGGGATGATAAGATGGTAAAGGAAAAATTTTTCTGGGGAGATTCCTCCTCAAGTATGCAAACTGAAGGTGCTTGGAAGGAAGGCGGAAAAGGATTGTCTGTTTATGACGTTCGTGAAGCGACTGAAACTACTTCAGATTGGAAACATGGGATTGATCGCTATCATAGATATGAAGAAGATCTTGATTTGATGCAAGAAATGGGTATGAATTTTTATCGCTTTCAAACTTCTTGGTCACGTGTCAATCCTACAGGTGATGGAGCATTCAATGAAGAGGGTCTCTTATTTTATGATCATTATATCGATGCGATGCTAAAACGGAATATTGAACCCATGCTATGTCTCTATCATTTTGATATGCCACTCCATCTTGCACAAAATTACGATGGTTTTATGAGTAAACACGTCGTAGATGCTTTTGTGGAATATGGGAAAAAAATGGTGGATCGTTACAAGAATAAAGTCAAGTATTGGGTAACTTTCAATGAACAAAACTTGTATTCAACACCGTTGGCACTATTATACGGGGGAACATTGAATACTGAAAATACAACGGATAACATTCATCAAATCGCGCATAATATCATGGTCGCACATGCCAAAATCGCCAACTATATCCATGAAACGACAGATGGACAAATCGGTGGGATGTTAGCCTATTCCAATATGTACCCTGCGACAAATCACCCCAAAGATGTATTAATTGCGAGAGAATGGGATGAGTTTATCAACCAGAATCTTTTGGATGCTTTTTGTGGGCGTAGTTATTCGAAACAAGTTTTGACGTTTGAAAAACAGTATTTGAATGTAGACATGACAGAGGAAGAACTTACTGAAATCGGAAGACTAACAAGTGATTATTTAGCGTTCAGTTACTATTGTACAGGAAGTATCAGTCATAAAAATATTCCAGCAGACGTTGCACCAAATTATTATTTGACGTATGGTGAAGTAGAAAATCCATTTGTTTCGATGAATGACTGGAATCTAGGAATTGATCCTCTTGGCTTTAGAGATATCATCAACAAGATGTATCAAAAATACAATCTACCGATTTTTCCCGTTGAAAATGGGATAGGCACGCAGGAAAATTGGGATGGCCATACACCTATTGAAGACGACTACCGCATTTATTACCATGAACAACATATTAAAGCAATGAAAGATGCAATGAGCATTGACGGCTGTGAAGTACTAGGTTATCTTGGCTGGGGATTAATTGATCTACCTAGCTCAAAAGGTGATATGGAAAAAAGATACGGGATGGTTTACGTCAATAGAGGAAATCATGATCTACGTGATATGAAACGCATACCTAAAAAAAGCTTCTATTGGTTCAAGGAATTTTTTCAAAAAGAGCAAGGCTGATAGGATGAGTAAATAATAGCAAAATAGATAGTTGCATGTATTCGCTGGATCAAGTGGATACATGTAGTTTTTTTTGTATATTCTTATTTGTTTGAAGAGTTAAGTGATGAATCAATAATACAGTTAGTCTGCTGAATGTTCACAAGCGACTATCTAGGCGGGATTTTTTACTTTATAGTTTGAAGGAAATACTTTTTTTATTTTCAAAAAAAATTGGTTCATTCTTTCGACATTTATCCAATAGAATAATTATTAAAGGGGGGAATTACGATGGAACACGAAACATTGGAAGGGCTTAGAGAAAGAAAACAGCGTAAATTAGCATCAGTTAAAGAGCAAGCATTAAATGAAGTCGACAGAAATAAAGAAGTAACTAAAGATAGTAAAGAAGTATTACACAGTGGTGATTCTCAGACTATTGTGCAAAGCGAAAAAAATAAAGAGAGATAAATTTTCAAAAATCTAGAATATGAATAGAAGAGACTTGGACGTCCCGCCATCCTGTTCGATTGATACTACTTTCTAGATTTGTATGGTCACAGTGAATCTTAGAAACCAAACTTCTTCGAAAGAAAGGAGAGCGTGATGAGAGAAAAAGATCTAGAAAAGTTAAAAGAGAAAAGAAGACAAAAAATCGAGGGTATCAAACAACGTTCTTTTACAGAAATCAATAAAATCAAAGAGAAAAATATGAAGAAACTTAAACTAGAAAAAATGGACTTTAAAGAAAAAAGAACAAAAGATCAAAAAATGAAGGCTATGTATTATAAAATTTTAAGTCTCTAGAAGCGTTTTTGCATAAGTCGTCAACAATGCACAATCAGCCTCCACACCCAAAATTCTTCAAGTTTTGGATGTGGAGGCTCTTTGTGATGATCGTAAGTTTAAGATAAAACAGCTGCAGCAAGTGCCTGTTGTACAGCGATGATATTCTTATCTTTTCTAAATTGTAACGATTCAGCGGGTAATTCTGCGCTAGAGATCCAAATTTTCAATTCGGCATCTAAATCAAAATGCCCACTTGTTTCAATCGAAAAACGTGAAATCGAACGGTAAGGGATCGATTTATATTCGCTTTTTTTACCGGTCATTCCTTGTTTATCGACGATAATCATCCGACGGTCGGTAAAAATAATCAAATCACGTACTAATTTGAACGCTAACTCTACCTGTTCCATTGGAATCAGGATTTCTTGAACTTCTCTTGTGATATTGGTTGTATCTTTTTGGGTAGCATTTCCCATCAAGCCATCAAATAGTCCCATAAAAGCACTCCTTTAGTCGTAGGATAAAATTATAGTGATACTTCTATTTCATTGTAACAAAGGTTTTGAATGAACGATCAATTTATTCTTCAAAAGAACGAAAAAATTGAAGATGTAGGTCTAAGTTGGATCGATTCATACTAAACAGATGGTTTGAGCTTTGACTTTATTAGTGTTACGGTTGTTATGTAATTAAGAATAGAGGAGGAAAACTATGGGGAAATATGATTTACCGCAAGTAGAAACTCATCTTTATATTAATGGCAAATGGCTTGAAGGCTCTGAAGGAACAGTTGATGTCGTCAATCCAGCAACTGGTGAAACATTAGCAAGCGTTCAACAAGGTGGCGAAAAAGAGACAAAAGAAGCAATCAAGGCTGCCAACAAGGCTTTCGAAGATTGGTCAAGAACAGCACCAAGCGAACGAGCAAAATTAATGAATAAAATGGCTGATCTTGTAGAAGAAGACAGTGAACGTTTAGCAAAAATCATGACGATGGAACAAGGAAAACCGCTTGCTCAAGCGACGGCAGAAATCCAAACAAATGTCGAGAACCTTCGCTGGAATGCAGCGCAAGGTCAACGAATCATGGGAGAAATCATTCCTTCACCTGAAGGAAAACAATGGCAAGCACGTAAACAACCAATTGGTGTCGTCGGTGCCATCACACCATGGAATTTTCCTTCTAATATGATCATTCGTAAAATCTCACCGGCAATCGCCGCAGGATGTACGGTTATCTTAAAACCAGCAAAATCAACACCTTTATCAGCACTTGCGCTGATGGAACTATTCCACAAAGCTGGCTTTCCAGATGGCGTTGTAAATATCGTCATGGGTGATTCCTCAACGATCGGGAAGATTTTATCTGAATCGGATGATATCCAAAAAATCACATTCACAGGCTCAACAGAAGTCGGACAAATTCTAAATGAACAAGCAGCACCTACCTTGAAAAAAGTTTCCATGGAGCTAGGTGGACATGCGCCATTTATTATTTTTCCAGATGCTGATGTAGAATTAGCAGTCGATACATTGATCAAAACGAAATTTATCAACAATGGACAAGTATGTACGTCACCAAATCGAATTTTTATCCATAAAGAAATCAAAGAACAAGCAACAAAATTGATTGTGGAAAAAATCAGAGAAGTGACTGTTGGAAATGGATTAGACGATCCAACTACGGGGCCATTGATCAATGAAGAAGGCGTAAAAAAAGTTGAAGAACAACTAGAAGATGCAGTAGCTAAAGGAGCAGAAATCTTGGCTGGCGGTCATCGTCTAACGGACGGAGAATATGCAAATGGCTTCTTCTTTGAACCGACAGTATTAGATGGTGTAAAAAAGGAAATGGATGTTTTCTACAATGAAACATTTGGACCAGTGATTCCAATCATTACATTTGAAGACGAAGAACAAGTAATCAAAGATGCCAATGATACGATTTTTGGTTTAGCATCGTATTTCTTTGCGACAAATATCCATACGATCAACAATGTAAGCAATAAATTGCAATATGGCATGGTTGGCGTCAATGACACGGCCATCTCAAATTCTGCGACGCCATTTGGGGGAGTCAAACATTCAGGATTTGGCCGTGAGAACGGAACTTTTGGGGTAGAAGAATATGTCGAAGTGAAGTTTGTGACGATCAGTACCGAACAATAAATAAAGTTACTTCTGTCTTACACTCATTCGAGACTAAATAAGAAAATAAAAGTTTTTTCATTTTTATGTTATAAAAAAGCACCTAATAAATGGACTAGTTTGTAGAACTCTAAAAAGTTAAAAATTTAACTTTTTTGGGTGCTATACTTCTAGTAATTTATTAGGTGTTTGTTTTTTCTAAATCAATATCACAAATTCAATTTTTTATCATCTGGTGTAGGTGGGATCAAGGAAGCAACTCCACAAAGGATTGAAAAAACAGTAATGATTTGTCCACGATAAGTGAACCAAAAATGGATTTGAGAATGATTTGCGAGTAAATTGAGCCAAATGTAAGGAGTTAAAGCCATCAAACTGTACAAAAAGAATGTTCGAATTAAATTAGTATATCGATAGGTACGGCTTCTTTTTTTTATCGCTATAGCTAAAAATATGAAGCAGGTGATTCCAAGTATAAGAATCGTTACTCTGGGATACATCAAAATGACATTTTTTCTTAACATTTCTATCCGTTGTAAAGGATAGTCAGTATTTCCTTCTGTACGAAATAGAATTTGGGTGAGAGCATCATGAATGACATTTTTTCTTAAAATAATAGTAGCTAATAACCACTTAGTAAACCAAGTGAGTCCGTAACCAATCGTCCAGAACACACCAGTGAATATGAGACGTTCATATGGTTTTTCTCCATCTTCTTTTTCACTTGTTGGATATTTATTGTTGATATAGTAGTACGTGATCATTGGTATTCCCCAAGAAATCAAAGGAACTGTCAAGAGATCAAAAAAATTAGTTAGTGAACCGACCATGAAAAAGAAAATAAGCATATTTTGAAATTTCTCAATATATTTGGGTTTGCATAACATAAGTAGCATAGCTAAAAGTGTCACGATCCACAGATTTGAAAATTGCATACTAAAGAAAAAAGTAGCTGCATTTCCAACTGCCAATGAAATTAAAAAAGCAATTCCAACATAAATATCACTGCGTTTAATTAGATGATAAGTAGTCAATCCAATTAGTAAGAATAAGACAACTGCGTAAATCGAACGAATACTTCCTAGATTCATGATAATCAGTAAAGGACGTAAAAAGATTAAGTAACCGTGCCAGTATCGAGGATAATTGTCTACATACATCGCATTTTCGAGTATATTTAAGTCGCTTTTTTTAGAGGTTTTACGAATCATTAAGTGATCTGTGAAATTATCAAGTTTGGTCCCATCAGAGTTTCCATGGTTCATTATAGGATACAAACTTTCACTTTCGATTAGACTTAAAGATTTATCTGTGTTCTCTTGTATTAGTTGTTGAGGGATGCTAAATGAAATAGTCAGCAATATACAATAACTGATCAATAAAATTAAAAAAGCCGTAATCGTTTTTTTTAGTAACTTCATGAGAATCTCCTATATCGTGGTTGTTTTATTTTCGTTTTCGAGTAAAAAAGGACTTAGTAAATAAATAGGTAATCCTAAAGCTAGAATAAAAACGTATCGCAAACTGAAAGCAACTGGGGTGGCTATCATAATCGTCAGAAAGACGAGCCCTCCAGGTAGTAATAGGGCTATAGGATATGTGTTTTTCTTGACCAATAATAAAAACAAACTCAATAAAAATAACCACAACAATGTTCCAGAACCCCAAAATTCACGTTGATCAATCATTGTTTGGAGACCAGAGCTACCTGTGTAACGCTCAATTAAATTCGCTTGTTTGATCCCATAACTATTCTCATTTACACGGGTATCTAAGAATCCATAGTTATTTTTAACGCCTGGGGCCCAAAAACCAAATGTTTCTAATATATATGCATCAATGTAAATCTTCAAATTAGAAGGAAGATTTCTAGCCCAGAGCATCAAAAATTCTTTTTTATGCATATTTAAAAATTCGTTATTAAAATTTTTATGCCATTTAACTGGATCAGCTAAGCTAGGTGCATAAGCTTTATAATCTTCAATCGGTAATATCTGACTTAAAAATTCTTGATCTTTTTTTGACAAATGCCCTTCATCTAACACAACGGTTCGAGAAATTTGTTGTAAAGGAATCCCTAATTGTTCTGCGCTTTGTGAGGGAATAGCATAGCGACTCAGCAAGGGTTGGAATACTAAAATTACCAGAAAAAGATAACTCAGTGTAACTTGGATGAATGGTTGATACTTCTTGTTCTTGATTGCGTATGTCCCATAAATTACCAAAGATCCAATTACTACATACAGACCATTATTACGCAAATAAGTAGTTAATAATGCAAATATGATGAAGGATAGTTGCTGTGCAATCGTAGGCTTGTTTTTGTTAGTAATTACATCAAAAAAAGTTAAAGAGAATAACAAACATGCGACAGAAAATAAAATATCTTTTTGCATGTTCAAAACATAGATAGGAAAAACTGGTGCGAGTGAAAAATAACCAAGTGAGATCATCACTGGCACTATTTTTATTTTTTTCTTCATTAACCAGCATAAGGAATAGCTAAGTGCTAAAGAAGTAATCAACGATTGAAACAAGGAGAACAAAAATACACCATGATTAATTGTTATTGGTAAAATATCAATAAAAAATTTAACAATCAACGTAAATAAGATAGGATGATGATTGTTTAAGGCAGTGTCCCCAAGAGCTTGACTGACTGAACTTAATGAATCTGGTAAAACGACACCAGGGTACAACGTAAGAGCATAAGGGGCCCAACATAAGAGCATGATGATCGCAAACAGAAGAAAGAATTTCCATGTAGGCTGCAGGTCTATGTTAGTTCCCCCTAGATAACTGCTGATTTGTATTAAGTACTTGACCATAAAACGTAATATGATCAAAAAATAACAGAATGTTGCTAGAGCTATTAGTATCTGCACAAAACTAAATGGAACGAGTGTTGTTTCTTCATAGCTTGCTGAAACATGTGTAAATTGTATACGACTACCAGTAGCGAGGATGAGAGAAAATAATAACGAGAATAATATGCAAACACCAGTTGTAAAATCAAGCCGCCATGAAAATAAGTCATTCCCTAATTTTTTACCCGTATACCACAATAAATAGACTAAGACAAGAATCAGCAATGGATTTAAAGAACCAAGGCCTAAGGCAGTTAAAAAAGAAATAAGAAATAGTAGCAAGGTCAAAAAAAATATCGGTAGAAGGCGAATCTTTTTTGTTTCCAATGGGAATCCTCCTATCTTGCTTTTCTATTTTGCTGGTACTCATTATAAACATGATATAGGTTCAGTTCATACTCTTTTTTTGCATTGGTTACAACTGTATCTAAGATCATTCCTGTTACTAATGAGAGTAACGCGAGTATCATGAATCCAGTACTTAGAATGGCCGAAGGGACTTTAGTGATAAAGCTCGTCAGCATGAACTCTCGAATAACAGGGATCCCAGTGAACAGACCAGCTAAAAAGAAGATGACTGTCCAGATATTGAAAAATAGGATAGGTTTATAATCTTTACACATTTTAATGATCATCATAATGACTTTGAAGCCATCAGAAAAGGTATTCAATTTTGACTCGCTACCTTCGGGGCGGTCACGATAGTCAATAGGAATTTCAACTAATTTGAATTTTTTATCTAAGGCATGTATGGTCAATTCCGTTTCGATTTGGAAACCAGCACTCATGATTGGGAAGCTTTTAACAAAAATACGGTTGAATCCGCGATAGCCAGTCATCACGTCTCTTATTTTTGTTTTATATAAACGAGTGATCGTATTTTTAACTAAATTATTGCCAAAATCATGGAAGGCACGTTTATTTTCTTCAAAATAAGTGCCATTAGAAAGACGGTCGCCAATAACCATATCAGCTTCGCCAGAACGTAATTTTTCTAAAAGTTCATGTACGGCTTCGGCTGGATAAGTATCATCTCCGTCTACCATCAAATAATAATCAGCATCAATGTCAAAAAACATTTGTCTTATAACATTCCCTTTTCCTTGACGCGGTTCTTTTTTGACGATTGCTCCGCCTTTTACAGCAAGTTCATAGGTTGCATCTGTAGAATTATTATCGTAAACATATATATCAGCTTCTGGTAGTTCTTTTCTAAAATCGGATATAACGTTTGAAATTGTAGCTTCCTCATTATAACAAGGAATCAAGATAGCAATTTTCTCTTGTTGTTCCATTTTTCACTCTCCTAAATAAATTGTCAATTTTGATTTAAGCATAACTTGTTCTAAGTATTTATACCAGTTTTTACGCAAAAAAAGAAGCTCTTATCCATAGGAAAGCCTATTTCTAAGAGAATCTTTTAAAAATGAAATCAAGCATCTGTTCCTTTTTTTCTAGAAATATCTAAAACAGTACCAGTATAGGCATCTGCTAAAAATTCATAATAGACGACTTCACCATCTTCTATGCGAGAAATCCCACCACGATAAGCTTTTGAATGGATTGCAAATTTACGTGTCGGTTCTTTCTCAAAAGAGATCCAGGAGCCTTCAATCGAGCCTTCGTCTAAAAATGCTTCTTTGATGGTAGCTAAGACTTCATCAGCGGACATCGTTTTGTTACGGTTGTACCATAGTGCAGTTGCCACGCCACTTAATAATCCTAAACCAAGTCCGACAGCTAAACCACCTTTGAAATAGGCCTGTTCACTTTCTTCATACATACTGCTTGCCCTCCTTTACAATTACACAAGTTTCTTTGGCTTTATTTTACCACACTATCGGATTTTCTTTGAAATAAATAACCGTTTTGAAATAAAATACGGTATAATGATCACGATAGATTTGTCCAGATGCTATTTTTTTAAGACAAATCAAAGCTGAGATTGAAAGGAGACAAGTCTGAATTATAGACGATCATTATTATGGATGAAAAAACATTTCAACGTATCAAAGAATTAACAGAATTACAAGGAACAAGCGGTTTTGAACAAGATATCCGCGCGTACATGGAACAACACATGGAGCCACTAGTTGATGAATTACAATTAGATGGATTAGGTGGGATCTTTGGATTGCGCCATCACCAAGAAGCGGATGCCCCTCGTGTCATGGTGGCAGCACACATGGATGAAGTTGGTTTTATGTTGACACAAATCCAAGATAACGGATTGTTCAAAGTGGTTCCGCTAGGCGGTTGGAATCCTTATGTAGTGTCGGCTCAACGCTTTACATTGAAGACATCAACAGGGAAAAATTACCCATGTATTTCTTCTTCCGTGCCTCCACATTTATTACGTGGTACAAGCGGTCAAAAGTCAGTCGAAGTAACAGATATTTTATTTGATGCTGGTTTTGAATCAAAAGAAGAAGCAATGAGTTTTGGTGTCCTACCAGGAGATACGATCGTACCTTATGCAGAAACGATCAAAACAGCAAACGGCAAAAATATTATCAGTAAGTCATGGGATAACCGTTACGGTTGTACGATGGTCTTGGAAGCATTAGAAGCCCTAGAAAAAGAAACATTAGGTCATACGCTGATCGCCGGCGCTAACGTCCAGGAAGAAGTTGGTTTACGTGGATCAAAAGCTTCAGTGAACAAATTCAAACCTGATCTATTCTTTGCGGTAGACTGCTCTGCAGCAGATGATACAGTAACGAAAAAAGGCACATTTGGTCATCTAGGAGAAGGCACCTTGATGCGTATCCAAGATCCAGGATTGATCATGTTGCCACGTTTACGTGAATATTTACTAGATATTGCTGAAACAAACAATATTCCATATCAATACTTTGTATCAAAAGGTGGTACCGACGCGGGTGCTGCTCATACACAAAATGAAGGAATCCCAAGTACCGTTATCGGTGTGGTTGGGCGCTATATCCATACGCATCAAACGATGTTTAGTATCCGTGACTTTGAAGCAGCCAGAGAAATGTTGATCCAAACATTGAAGGGCTTAGATAAATCAACGGTGAATACGATCGTTTACGGAAAATAAGTAATCAACGAGTGAAGGCTATCCGCTTTTGCTCGTTTTTTATTTTTTAGATATAGTTTGGTCAGTTTTTTGTAAAGGTGTATAATTTAAGTAAAATATAGAATAAGAAAGAAGTGTAAACCTATGATTACTCCTAAAAGTCTTGAAGAAGTAGCCGGTTATGTTGAAAAAGGCAATCATATCTTTTTCTTTACTGCCGATTGGTGTGGTGATTGTCGCTTCATCAAACCACAAATGCCAGAGATCGAGCGTCGCTTTTCAGATTGGACATTTGTCGAAATGGATCGTGATGCGTATATCGACTTAGCAGCAGAATGGAATATTTTCGGTATTCCAAGTTTTATTGTCATCAAAGATGGGAAAGAGCTAGGTCGTCTGGTCAATAAAGATCGTAAAACAAAAGAAGAAATCGAACAATTTTTAAAAAAAACGATTCAGCAGTGAGAAACGAGAGGAGTGGGAAAAATGGAACAAGCATATAAGAAAATATTAGTTGGAATTGACGGAAGCGAGCAAGCGTTTGCTGCATTCAAAAAAGCCGTTGAGGTAGCTCGTAGAAATGAAGGCACAGTATATGCGACGAATGTGATCGACCAACAATTTTATCAATTTATGGGGTATACGCCTATTGACCAATCCTTGATCGATCAACAGACTGAATCAGCAAAAGAATTGATTGAAGAATGTAAAAATTACGGCAAATCCGTTGACTACCAAAAAATAGAAGGTATTGTGGCTTACGGTTCGGTCAGAGAATCTATGGCAGTAAAACTACCAAAGAAATATCAAATCGACTTGATCATGATTGGTCAATCAGGGTTAAATGCCGTTGAACGTTTTATGACTGGTAGTGTGGCAAGCTATGTGATTCGACAAGCTCCGTGTGATGTCTTAGTCGTTTCAGAACCAAGAGAAGCCTAGTTTTTGATTCAATAGGCAGATCCTTGAACAAAAAAGACGAGGAAACGAAAGATGGTGCATTTCGTTTCCTCGTCTTTTTTTGTGATCCGTGCTTTCTTTTTATTCCGGCAAGCTTTTCTAAGAGAATTTATCATGCAAGAACCGCCTTTTTTTGTTAAGATAAAGCAAGAGAGTTTGGCGCTGGACTATGTGGGGTTTCCCGAAAGTACGATGTATTCAGTTGCCATAAATAAAAAACAACTTCAACAAATGATATTGGAGGAAACAAAATGATTTTTGCTTATAATCGCGCACATGTGGGCGACACACTAATGGTGATCGTAGCCGACGATAAAGGGACGGAAAATACCGCTATTCGCAAATGGAATGTTGCGCAGATCAAAGATGAATCTGGCCAAATCGTTGCATGGAACTTTTTCCATATCTCAGATCATCTAACAATTGAAGGCAACGGCCAAGTAACAATCTCAGAAGAACAACTAGCTGAATTGAACCGTTTGATCAAGGAAGCTGGCTTTGAAGAAACACTCGAAAAAGACAACCAGCCGAAAATCGTTGTTGGTTACGTCAAAACTTGTGAACCCCATCCAGATTCAGATCATTTATCTGTAACTGAAACTGAAGTAGATGGTGGTGAAGTTTTACAAATCGTTTGTGGCGCACCAAATATCGAAGCAGGTCAAAAAGTAGTCGTTGCCAAACCTGGTGCAATGATGCCAGACGGTATGATGATTTGGCCTGGAGAATTAAGAGGGGTCAAAAGTGATGGAATGATTTGCTCTGCAAAGGAACTTCACGTACCTAACGCCCCAGAGAAAAAAGGCATCTTAGTTTTACCTGAAGATGCGATAGTTGGCGAAGCATTCAAAAACTAGCAATAATAAAAAAGACGACTACCTCCACTGAGATAGTCGTCTTTTTTTATTAATTATTTGAGCCATTGGAACTATTTGAATTTCCTTGATTTAATGCAGTATTATCAATTGTCAATTTGATATCTACAGTTTTTTCTTCTTCGCCACGGTAATAAGTGATCTTCACAGTGTCACCAACTTTTTTACCATAAAGCACAGACTGTAATTCAACACCAGATGAGACTTCTGTATCATCGATTTTTGTGATGACATCATATTGTTCTAAGCCAGCTTTTTCCGCAGGCGTTGCTGGTTGAACCGAACGAATGATCACGCCATTTGTTACAGAAGATGGTAATTTCAAGATCTGTTCCTGTTGTTGTGTAGAAACGGCGGAAAGATCGGTCATTGTGATACCCAGTGCAGGGCGTGTTACTTTTCCATCTTTTTCAAGTTGATTGATGATATTTACGACATCATTACTTGGAATCGCAAAGCCCATTCCTTCAACACTTACACTTGAAGAATCAGAAGTCGATGCAATTTTACTTGAATTGATACCAATGACTTGTCCTTCGATATTAACTAGTGGACCACCAGAGTTCCCCGGGTTGATCGCTGCATCTGTTTGAATCGCGTTGATATTGACCGTTTCATTAGATTCATTGGTACTTGTCACTTGGCGATTCAAGGAAGAAATGATCCCTGATGTTACGGAATTCGCGTATTGAGAACCTAGAGGAGAACCAATCGCAATCGCAGGTTCGCCGACTTTCAATGAAGCAGAATCGCCAAATGAAGCAACAGTGTCGACTTTGTCAGCACTGATTTTCAACACAGCTAAATCAGTGTAAGCATCTGTACCGACTAATTCTGCTTTCACTTTTGTTCCATCTTTTAATAAAACTTCTAACCCTTGTTGTCCATCGACCACGTGATTATTCGTCACGATATAAGCGGAACCGCCCTCTTTTTTATAGATCACACCGCTACCTTCACTGTAAGCTTGCAATTCGCCATCTTCGCCACTACTTTCTTGTTGTTGGCCAAATAATGAACCAAACGGGTCAGATGATGAACTTTGTTTTTGTAGGTTGATAACAGAAACAACTGCTCCTTGTACTTTATCTACTGCAGAAGTGATATCTGAATCTACATTGACTTTTACATTCTCGACAACTGTTTCGCCTGATGCATTTTGTGTCCCACTGCTAGAAGAAGTCGTTACTGAGTTACCACCTCCAGTTGCTGCATAAAAAATACCGAAAGTCAGTAATCCGCCAATCACGCCACCAACTACGCCAAGACCTAGCTTTCGCCAAATGCCATTAGATTTTCTTTTTTTCATTTTTGGTGTCACATCTCTTCTGTCCATGTGATCTGCCTCCATTTATTATTTTCTAGATAAGTTAAGTATAGACTTATTTACTAGATTTAGTCTACTTCCAGACTGTGAACTTTTTATGAAAAACATTAGGAAAAATAATTGTTTTCAGATGAAAAAATTAAATACAAACTTATACACAGAAATTGTGGAAAAGTATTTGTAAAAAATGCGTATAATTGTCCATAAAAGTTATCAACAACTTGTGGGAAAAGTGGAAAAATCTGTGCGAAACATATGTTTGCTTAAGAAATACTTATGAAACAAGTAATAAAACCACGATAAACTGTGGATAAACCTGTGGAAGATGTGTATAACTATGTGGGAAAACTTTTTTAAATCACTTTCTTGAATAAGCATCCTCAATTATAATAAGGAAGGAATAAATCGACATGGAAGAATGAGGAAAGGAAATAATTATGAATATAAAAATCATCTCAGTAGGAAAATTAAAAGAGAAATATCTGATTCAAGGAAGCAATGAGTACGTTAAGCGACTTAAAGCCTACGGGAAAATCGAACTAATAGAAGTACCTGACGAAAAAGCACCAGAAAATCTTAGCGAAGCTCAAATGCGCCAAGTCAAAGAAAAAGAAGGCGAGCGTATACTCGCAAAAATCAAAGATCATGAATTTGTCTACGCTTTAGCGATCCAAGGCGAAAATCCTACTAGTGAAGCCTTTGCAAAGCAAATTGATCAATTAGGTATCCAAGGAAAAAGCCAGCTCGTCTTTGTCATCGGTGGCTCGTTAGGATTAAGCGATGACGTCATGCAACGCAGCAATGCCCAAATCTCTTTCGGCAAAATGACCTACCCCCATCAACTGATGCGCCTGATCCTCGTTGAACAAATTTATCGCGCATTTCGGATCAATACTGGGGCTCCGTACCACAAATGAAATAATTATCCATATCAAGATCGACTGTCAATAAATGGCGGTCTTTTTTTGTTATTTTAACGATTATGAGACTAAAACGATGTTTTATGATATATTTTATTTTTTCAATTGATTATTATATTAAAATGGAAATATGTCGAAGGTGTAAAATTAAT
Source organism: Enterococcus mundtii (assembly GCF_013394305.1). NCBI lineage: Bacteria > Bacillati > Bacillota > Bacilli > Lactobacillales > Enterococcaceae > Enterococcus > Enterococcus mundtii. The sequence goes on from NZ_AP019810.1 coordinate 1,912,205, forward strand.
TTTATCAGTTATTTTATTTGATCAAAGGGCTCATTTTTTTATGAAATAATAAAAATCGCTTTAATCGTTTTAAATATGAAAATAATTCAGAAAAAATTCGTATTTAGTTTAAGAAGACCAGTATCTAAAGAGCAAAGCTATCGTTTAGGAAAAAGAATGTTGCAAGAAATCAACCATCAAATATCTAAGAAGGTGAACGAATGTCAATAGACAATGAAATGATCTATGAGAATCAAAAAGAAATTTGGAAAGTGGAACAGCAACAAGACGAATTAGTAAATGGGAAACGTAGGTTAGAAAACCAGCTCCTTCAATTAGAAAAAGAACTTCAAAGAGGTTTTCGCCAATTATCTGAATTGAATCATGAAGATATCCAACAAGGTATGACCAATGCAATTTGGATGCAGAAGGAGTATGAAGCAAAGCAACAAACATTTCAACAACAATTTCATCAGGCACATGAAGAACTTGATTTTTCGTACAGGAAAACTTTACAAGGATTAGAAGTAGAAAGAGAAGAGTTGTTTGCAGAAAGGATAACATTTGAGTGGGGAATCATCAGAATTTATGTCAGCGTTAAAGAAGAACTTAGCTAGTAGTAAAGAAACGATCAATCAACTAAAGAGAGGAAGTCAAAAAGTCGTGTCAGCTGTTAACGGAAACGAATTATCTGGTGCAGCATATGCAGCAGGAAAAGGATTATTTAGTAAATTGATCATTCCGACAATTACACGAACAACGAATGCGATTGAAAAAATTGAACAGGAGCTACAAAGGTATAAAGTCTCGGATCAGATTGTAGCAATGGAAGGATACTTGGATGAGAACAAACTGAACCAGCAACTGGCGACGACGCGAGTTATGAAAGCATCAGTAGACACGACTTCTGCTTTTGTTCAGTCCAAAGCACAAAGTAATCCGTTCGTCGGCATTCTCGAAACATTGCTAAATGTCCAACGATATCTAGAACGTATGTCAGAGAGCTTTCAACAAGATATTGATCAATTACAAAATAAGCTAAAAAAATTACATAATTTCAATTCTCAAACTAGTGGATTATTCAGTCATAGTTTGGATGAATTGAAACTGGCAATGCAGGGTGTATTAGTGTTAAAGAATACGAGAGTGAGGACAGATGGTTCATATTTGTTACCCGAGGGGATAAATAAAAAGTGGTTTACTGAGGTTGGAACTGATAATAAGGTGAAGCAAATATTGGAGAAATTGACTGAGAAGATAGACTATGCCCATTCTATAGGGAACACTACATTAAGTGTCATCAAAGAATATGGTAAAGCAACTAAAGTAAAAGCAATAAGACTTGGGTCTAAGTCAGTTTCTAGTTATTCGTTCTCTCGTACAACTAGGTACGCTAAAACATTAGAGAGTGTTAGTGATGATTTATTAGATTCAGTGGAAATTGTAAGAAGTAATAATATGTGGAAAGGTATAGGGATTGCTGGTACGATTGCAGGTATAGCTTTTGATTATGATACTCAAATGAGTAAATATAATGATATTGAAAGAGCAACTAGAAATACAGTTGCATATACGATAATAGATGCTAGTGGCAAAGTTATGGGGGCTTATATTGGGGGCATTCTTGGAACCTTGATACCAATACCTGGTGCAGGATCCGTACTAGGCGCAGTTATTGGAGCTGGTATTGGGAGTTTTGGAGAGCATGTATATGATTGGATTGAAACGGGGAAAGCTAAAAAAGCTTTTGATAATATTGGAAAAACTATTTCTTTAGGAATAAACAGTTTGAAAAACGATGTTGGTAAAGTCTTTGCCGGTTTTGGGCAATCATTAGGGAGTATATTCGGATGAAAAAGAAGATTATTCCACTTTTGAAAATATCAGGAAATTCATCAATATATTTTGATTTTGAAAAGAGCACTCCATATGTACAACATTTTAAAGGGGCTTATACGGAAACAGCAGGAAAAAGCTACTCTAAAAGTAGAACTTTTTGGACAAGTCAAGTTCTTATGGTAGGAATGGTGACGTTTGGAACCATTTTAGATAGATTACTTATTTTTCCAGCTTTAGTTAGTTTACTTCTTGTGTGGTGTCTAGGATATGTGTTAGCACACGTTTTTATAGGAATAATGATAACTAATTCATTGGGAGAAAAAGAATATAGAAATTTTTCTCCCAATGAAATTCAAGGAGTTGTATCTAACTCACCAAAGTTTTGGATATTGTTGTTTGTCGAGTTTTTATTGACTATAGGAATACTCTTTGTTTCTATTATTTCGATTTTTAATCATATGCTAAAAGGTGAAGATTTTATAGAACTTTTATTTGGTGTGTTTAGTTTAGCAAGTTTAAGAAAAATAGTACCGCCTATTTTAGGAATTAAAGCAGGGGGAATACTAAAAAAACAAATAAAGGAAGGAAAATTTCATAATCAATAAACATATTTTACCATTAGGAAGTGTAGTGCGATTAAAAGGCGGAGATATCAAACTTATTATTGTTGGACGGGCACAGCTTTTTAATAATGAAGGAGCGATTGGTTATTTTGACTATTCTGCTTTAGGTTATCCGCAAGGTGTAATAGCGGAATCCAATTTTGCATTTTTTAATGATAAAGATATAAAGAAAGTCTTATTTGAAGGATATCGAGATGAGCAAGAAGTAGCGTTTGCTGATTCTTACGAAGAAAACATAAAAAACATACCTTATCCTAAATTAGTGATTGAAAGAGAGATTGAAGAGGAACCAGAAACTTTTGGGTTTTAAAAATTTAGTTATTAATATGGAATAACAGAAATAAAATACTATAGAACTGTTTTGAAACTAATTAAGTAATAGCTTATAGTGCTAAATTTTTCAGAATCAACTGAGAAACTTGAAGGAGGCTTTAGAGGATAGGAAACAACTGTGCCCAAGAGATTAAAAGAATTAATAGCAGATATTATTTACTGGAATTAAATGATAGATTGTACATTGTTGATTATTTTAAGTTAATGAGGCTGAGAAACTTTTTTCCGTTTAGTACCTTTTACAACAACGCTCCGAAAGAAAGTTGGACTGCATATAAAGTAACTGGATCAGCAGAAATTTTTGAAGGTAAAAAAACACCTGAAATACAATTTTATGTTCCTGAATCTTATGGGATTTTCAGTGTTTTTGTAATTAGTCCTTTTCTTATATTTTTGGGCTATCTTGAATCAATATATTTAGCTCTATTGATTGCTAGTCTTCTTAGTACATATGGAATAATATCAACCTGTCGACTATTACATAACAATAAGAAAGTGAAAGAACTAGTTAAAGATACGACAATTGTACAGTTAGTACTTGTTGAAAATAAAAGGTCAAAAATCTATGTTGTTCAGAGTAATTTTTTTTCATGTGTATATGGTATATTTGTAGGCTACCTATTTATATCAGCAATTTTATCAGGTGACTTTTGGGAGGTTATTTTTGTTTTGTTAGTATCACCTACAACTTCATTAATATTTGGAAAAATCATATCAAATTTTAGAGAAGTCCCAGATGTATCTTCTAAATATCAAATTGAAAAAAGATAAAAATCACATGAAAGATTATCAATTGAAATGATTGTACATTTAAAACCATTATTCTAATCTATTACGGGAATAAACAGAAGAACGTTTGAAAAGAAAGAATATGACTACTAGAATTTCCAAAATTTAAGTTTATATAGAATGTGTATTTATTTTTTAGTCCACCTTTAAGTATTTAGGAACATAGGTGCTGTATCTTTGAGTATCTATCAAGAAATCCTACCAAATAAAGAAAAATTAGGAAATCATTCATTGTTCCATAGGAATCTTGTAATAATTATTTGATAAGGTATCATCGTGGGGGATTGAGAAAGAGGATTCGTAATTTATGCCTAAGATTACAATGATGTTTTTTATTTTTCCAAATCAAAATCGTTCGTTATTTTTTTAAGGGACACATAGATATGCGAAATAATAAGAATTTTCTGAAAATTACTCTTTTGTTTCTCTCATGAAGATGTTAAAATGGTTGTTAAACTATAAAGGGGTGATTGTTTGTTAGAGAAATTCTTGGACATGTCGTTAGTTCAACGTATTGGTTGCGGTATTTTAATTGGTATAATATTAGGTATTTTTTTACCGACCTGGGGATTTATTGCTTTATTAGGAACGTTGTTCGTTAGTTGTTTAAAAGCGATTGCGCCGCTGTTAGTGTTTTTCTTGACTGCAGCTTCAATTGCAAAACATAAAATGGGGAATGAGACATTTGTAAAACCGATTTTAGGATTGTATTTAGGGGGGACTTTTTTCGCGGCTTTTGTGGCGGTGATCACTAGTTCGATTTTTACGGTACCGATCACTCTGCAGGAAACTGCTTCGGAACAAGCGCCTCAAAATATTGGGACTGTTTTATCAACGATGCTGACCAATGTCACGCAAAATCCGATTCAAGCAATTATTGACTCTAATTATTTAGGTGTGCTATTTTGGGCGATATTATTAGGATTGGCATTGCGGGCACGTACGGAAGCAACGAAAGAAGTTATCGATCAGATTTCGGTCGCATTGTCACAGGTGGTTCAATTGATTATTTCTTTCGCTCCGATCGGTATTTTGGGGTTAGTTTATGAATCAATTGCAACAACAGGTCTTTCTGGACTGACCGAGTATCTCCAATTAGTTCTTGTGTTAGTAGGTACGATGCTCTTTGTTGCTTTGATCATCTATCCATTACTTACTTTTTTGTTTATCAAAGAAAATCCCTATCCATTAATTTTCTTTTGTTTAAAAGAAAGTGCAATTTCTGCTTTCTTTACGCGTAGTTCTGCGGCGAACATTCCGATCAATATGATGTTGGCAGAAAAACTGAAATTAACAAAAGAATCTTATGCTATTTCGATTCCATTAGGAGCAACGATCAATATGGGGGGAGCAGCAGTGACGATTACAGTGATGACGTTAACGACTGTTCAAGCACTAGGTATCGAAGCTTCTTTCGCCTTAAAATTGATTTTAAGCATCTTGGCGGCTTTAGCTGCTTGTGGTGCATCTGGAGTAGCTGGGGGTTCATTACTATTGATTCCTTTGGCTTGTAGCTTATTTGGTATCTCAAATGATATTGCGATGCAAGTGGTAGGAATCGGGTTTATTATTGGGGTCATCCAAGACTCAGTTGAGACAGCTTTAAATTCTTCCAGTGACTTACTATTCACCGCAATTGGTGAATTGGGTGCTAGAAAAAGAAATGGCGAGGATGTTTCGATCAAAAGTCGTTTGAGTGAATTGCAATAGAGGCATCTTTCTACCATCATTTCAAATTACATTTTTTAAGTCAACAGCAATCGTCTGTTGGCTTTTTTCATATTTTTTACTGTGAGTAGAATTATTTAGTTGTTTCTGAGTATACTAAAAAAAGACTTCGATTAGTAATGTGCATACTATCTCATTATTTTTTAATGATTTTTGTGGTCTTCTAATCGGTTGTTTGAAAAATTATAGTAAACATAGAAGGTGATGGAAAATGAAAGTTATGCACTATCAGGAAAATAAAATGCGCAGAATAACCATTCTCAATCGACTGTTGAATTTTGAACACTTAAGTTACCAACAGCTTTCTGATGAATACTTTGTCTCACGAAGTAGTATTGCCAATGATCTTTCTTATGTGAAAGATATTTTTACCAAAGAAGGATTGAATTTGACATTTGATCGTTCGGGAACATTTTTTGAAGGAAATGAAATTCAAATCCAACGTGTGTTGAAGCGGACCATCCTTAATCATTTCAATGAACTAGAAGTGGTAGCAGAACTAATAGATCAGCAGCTTTTAAGAAGAATCGAGCAAGCTTTTCGTCAAGGAATCAACGAAAAACAAATGGAGATTCCAGAAAGTTATTTCAAAAGCATTGTGATTTCAATTTTATTGATTATCCAACGCTCAAAAATGGGTGAAAAAATAGATTTGATCGGTAAGAATCAGTATGGAAAATATTTCTTGGAGTTCAATAAGTACCCGCTGGTGTATGAACTATTAAAAAAATTAGAGGACCAGAAAATTTATCAGTTCACACAAGAAGAGGTCCAATATTTAACTTACATTATCGTAGGAAGTGGCTTGAAATTCTTTATGAAAAGTGAAAATATTCCTTTTGCTTTTCGCGGGAAAATTCGACAATTGATCCAAAAGGTTAGCGAAGGTATCCAGATTGATTTAACACAAGATAACCGTCTAGAAGAAGATCTTCTAGTACATCTGTATCAATTACTTTTACGAATTGAAGCGCAAACAACGATCGTCAATCCATTGATTGATGGAATCAAACAAAATTATCCGTCCATTTATGGGGTTGTATGGTTTGCATTAAAAGATTTTCGTTGGCCAAGTGAAGTGAATCTATCTGAGGATGAAGTTGGGTTTGTCACCATTCATTTTCAAGCTGCTATCGAGAGGATCAAACGATTAAACAAATTATTATTTGTCTGCCCGAATGGCATTGGAACAAGTTCATTTGTTTCAGCCAAAATACGAAGAATCTTACCTGATATTGACAGCATTGAAACTGCCTCTATTGATAAGTTGACTTACATGGATCTATCAGAAATTGATTTTATTATTTCTACAGTCGATATACCCAAGCAATCAAAGCCTGTCGTCAGAATTTCACCCATGGTGACTAGTCGCGATATGAAACGAATCATGAATCATTATATCGATTTAGTGATTGATCATGAGCATATGAAAGAAAGGCGGATCTTACCTGAAAAAACAAAACAATTGCTTGCGTCCAATATTTATTTTGGTCATTATGGGTCAAAAGAAGAAGCAATCCATTTTCTGATGGAGCAGCAAAACTTTAAAAATGACTATAAGAAACAACAATACACCCAGTCGGTTTTTGACCGAGAAGCAATCCAATCTACTTATCTCGATAATGGTTTTGTGATTCCTCATGGTAATCCGCTATTCGTAGAAGAGACTGCTATTGCGATATTAGTAGCGGATAAACCAGTTAATTGGGGAAATCAAAAAGCAGATATCATCGTATTATTGATGATCCGAGAAGAAGATGTGAAAGAAGTTGAAGCAGTGATGAAACTGATCATGCAAGGGATAGGTGATAAAAACTGGTTCATCTCAAAAATGTTGGAGGTAAAAGAATGAGTAGAATTGATCCATTATTGGCAAAAGAGCAGATCCAAGTAATCGATACAGTGGAAAATTGGGAGACTGCCGTTGAGATTGCAAGTGAGCCTTTGTTAAAAAGCAAAATGATAACGCATACTTATATGGATAATATGATCAAAAGTGTAGAAGAGCATGGTCCATATATGGTTTTAACCGATTATTTTGCCCTCATGCACGCCAAACCAGGCGTAGGAGTGAATGAACAAAGCATGAGTCTTTTAGTCGTAAAAAATGCAGTAGATATGAAAGACGAAGCGGTGAAAATATTTTTGATCTTAGCTGCGAAAGATAGTGAGAGCCATCTGGATAAATTGCAAGAAATCATGTCCATATTTATGGATGAAGTGAAGTATCAAACTATTTTATCGGGAAATAAGGAAAAAATAATCCAATTACTAACCTAAGGAGGAAAAAAAATGAAAATTTTAGCAGTATGTGGATTTGGTGTTGGAAGTTCAATGGTTTTAAAAATGTCGATTGATAAGGTGATCAAAGAACTAGGGCTCAAAGCTACAGTAGAGAATACTGATTTATCCTCAGCAAAAGCGACTCAAGCAGATGTTTATTTTACTAGTAATGAATTACTACCAGAACTGAAAGCTTCGGTCAAAGCGCCTGTTTATCCAATCAAAAAATATATGGATACAAATGAAGTAAAGGCACAATTAGAACAATATTTAGCAAATAAGGAGGGCTAGACTGATGAATTTTATTAGCAATCATATTTTGAAAAATCCACCTGTTCTTTTAGCCCTGATCGCGATGATCGGTTTGATCATCCAACGAAAGTCATTTTCAGAAATCATTAAAGGTTCCTTGACCGCAGCCTTTGGGATGGTGGCTTTAACGGCTGGTGTAAATATGTTGGTAGGGACGATAGCTCCTATAAATACGGCGGTCCAGACACAATTAGGTGTGCAAGTTACTGAAGGGTTATCTGATGTGACTTTTACAGCAGAATACGGTGGTACAGTCGGTTTAGCCATGTTCTTAGGATTGATCATCCATTTGTTGATTGCTCGTTTTACACCAGTCAAAACGATTTTTCTGACTGGACATATGCTGTGGTGGTTCCCATTTGTATTTGTAGCTGCCGGAGTAGAGGCTGGTCTAACTGGTACTTTACTGATTGGGATTAGTGCATTATTGTCTGCTTGCTATTGGTCATTCATGCCATGGATCATGCGCAAATATGTTTGGGATGCTACCGGTGATGATTCTTTCTTGATCGGTCATCCGACAGGGATCTTATCATTGATTTCAGGATTTGTGGCAAAGCGTGTGGGAAATAAAGAAAAATCGACAGAAGAGATCAATGTTCCAGAGAACCTTTCATTTTTTCGTGAAATTTCGATCACGGGAGCATTGGTCATGTTTCTTATGAATGTGGTAGTGGGGATCATCGCACCAGTTTTGATTCCAGAAGGTGGGAATCTTGTTATGTTTGCCATTGAAGCTGGGTTGAATTTCGGTGCTGGATTATTGATCATGTTGTATGGTGTTCGTTTATTGATTAATCAAATTATTCCAGCTTTCCAAGGGATTGCTGAAAAAGTGGTACCAGGTGCGAAACCTGCTTTTGATGTCCCGATCCTATTCAACTATCGTCCGAATGCGGTCATTATTGGTTTTATCGTTGCGATGATCACTTCAACGATTTTAGTTGTCTTAGCAAATTCATTCCAGTTATTTGGTGTACTGATCGTACCATTGGTCATTACAAGTTTCTTTGAATGTGGTGGAGCCGCAGTCATTGGTGAAGGCCAAGGCGGTTTTCGTGGGGCAGTTCTCGGAACGATTGCAGCATCTGTCACAATGGTTGCTTTAGTTGGTTTTTCTGCCATGATTTTCAGTACAACGATCCAAAGTTGGATCTTGATTTTTGGCGGAAACGATTTGTCATTGTGGGGAATGATTGGACGAGGAATCAGCAGTTTATTTGGAGGGTTTTAAATGTTTCGTTACATGGATAAAATCAGAGAACTATTAACAATTGTCGAAGAAAAAGAAAGGCAATCAATTGGAGAAGCGATTGAATTATTGACTCAATCAAATTTACAAAAACATTCTATTTATATTTTTGGTGCCAGCCACGCGGGTATTTTAGCAGAGGAAATGTATTACCGTGCTGGAGGAATGATGACGATCAATGCAATATTTGGACGAGAAGTGATGTTGGATCGAAATCCAGTAACCTTTACGAGTCAAATGGAGCGATTAGAAGGCTATGGAATGGCCCTAGCCGGAACGATTCCTTTTAAAGAAAATGATGTATTAATTCTTCATTCAGTATCTGGCAGAAACCCGATCATTATTGATTTAGCTAAAGTGGCAAAAGAAAAAGGAGTAAAAATCATCGCACTAACAAATGTATCCTACTCGAAATCTGTAACTAGTCGCCATTCATCAGGGGAACGATTATTTGAAATTGCGAATATCGTGATCGATAACCACGGCGATATCGGAGATGCGTGTTGTGAACTAACAGGGCTATCACAAAAGGTCGGGCCTTCTTCTACGGTGATTGGAGGGACCATTCTCAATACGATCATCGTAGAAGTTTGTGAACAGTTGATTTCTGAGGGAGTGAAACACCCACCGATTTTTTATTCTGCCAATATAGACGGTGGCGATCAATTGAATGCTGAATTATTTGAAACGTACAAAGAGGTCATTCATTATCCATTCACTTAAACTAGCTCGTCGTGAACCATTGATTTTAAAATGATAACTTTTTTGAGAATATAGTTAATAAGCTCTATCAAAGCAAAAAATCCTTTGATTTTAAACCACTGAATGTGACAGAATCAATAGGATTTTTTGTTTTGCAATTAAATTGAAAATGTTATTCTGTATATAAGAATAAAAGTGTTTTGGAGGAGTACATGGTTTTTTTACGACGTTATGGGCTTTATTTTTTATTTCTAGGAGTGTTGAGTGATTTTTCAACACCTTATATTTTGGGCTTGTTCTATCCAGGTTTAGATCAATTAAGGCTGCCAATCAGTGTATTCGGTGACGTCACAAGTCCAGTGAGAACATTCTTTCTTGTTTGTTCTGTTTTTTCAGGCATCTTTTTTAGCTTATCCTTACCTGCGCTGTATTCTTCGTTTGAAAAAGTATCTACTCATTTAGCGAAATGGTTGGTTGTTTCACTAGGTTTCTATGCGATAGGCGATTGCCTTTTTACAGGATTGTTTAGTCTTAACACCCAAGCTACTTCGTGGGATTTCTCAACGTGGGTACATAATGTTGGTTCTAGTTTAGGTTATAGTGGCTTTCTTTTATTTCCGGTTTTTGCTTTATTGCTCTATCGAAAAGAAGCGAATCAACCAATCAGTCGAGTGTATATCGTTTTAATCAGCTTGAGTCTGCTGAGTGCGATGATTTACGGACTGGCAAGGATCCCAGTGCTGAATCACCTTCCACTATTAGATAAACTAGGTTTTTGTCAAAGATTGAGTTACTTCTTCAATTATTTAACGATCATATCAGTAGGTACCAACCAACTAAAACGAGTGACAAAATAGCTGTTTGGGTGAGCGAAATGGTTATTTCTAAACAATCGAATAAGCGAGCTTCCTGAAGAGGATTTTTTCGAGAAATGAGCCGCGCAAGCCAAAAATAGGAGAGACTATTTTCGACTTGTGCGGCTCATTTCTCGAAAGTAGGTACTTCTGCTACATTCTTGCTTGAAAAATTAGTACAGGCTTTCTTACTTTTCTGCCAACTTAATTGGCAGAAATCTCTACTTTTTATTTTGGAAGCGCAAACATATACTTGGTTCAGAAAGGAAAATCAATCATATGAAAACGAGAACGATTGAGTTACTTCAAAGATTTAGAGCATATCATTATCCAATCAAAGCGGAACAATTAGCGTTAGAGTATCAAGTCAGTCAACGAACGATTCGTCAAGATGTGCTGGATGTCAACAGTTGGTTGCGAGCCAATCAATTAGCAGAGATCCAAACGGTTCGTAAGCAAGGGTTTCTGTTGCGTTTAAGCGATGAGGAAGAAAAAAGACTGACAGAAGCATTGGTGACTTATCAAGAGGAGTTGTTGAATCGTGACGAGAGGACCTTTGATTTAGTGTTATCAATTGCTTATGAGCAACAGCCAGTTTATTTGAATCGTAAGGAAGAAGCATTCATGATCTCGAAAAGTACGATGGACGAAGATATGCGTCGTTTGCGAGCGGATTTGATCAAATACGGTATCGAAATCGTGAGTTTTGGCAGACAGGGATTGGTCTATAAAGGAGCGGAGCGCTCCATCCGCACGATGATTTATGACTTGATTAATAAAAATCTAGGGAGAATTGATTTTTCAGCAAGAAACGGTACGAAAATCACTGCGGCTCAAAGAATTTTCCAACAGTATTTTTCACCTTCGGAGATTGTAAAGCTCGAAGCCATCTATACAGATACTATGATCAGACAAGAAGATGATATCTACAAAAATCAACTGTTGCTGTTTACAATGATCTGGGTCCAGCGAGTCAGAAAGCATGAACTTATTTCAGCAATCAATTGGAAAAATAATAACGAAAAAAAAGACTGTTTCACTGATTTTATTGAAAAAGTCATCGTTGAGTTTCGCTTGACAGACGTTCCACCGGTTGAAAGAAACTACCTTCGTTTTACGATTGAGACATTCAGTTCAAAAGATATCAGTAATTCGTTGGAATGGGTCCAAGCCCAACTGTTGACGATCCAACTGATCCAGTTCGTCGAGGAACAGACCCGTATCCCATTTCACTTAAAAGAAGAAATCCTGTGTGAAAATCTTTATAAACATATGACGGCTTTGATCATTCGCATCAAACATCGAATCCAAGTCACGAATCCTTTGAAAGAAAATATTCGGGCCAATTACCGCCCCATCTATGAAGCAGTTGAATTATTTGTCCCAACGATCGAGGAAGTCATTGGTGGAGAGATAATCGAAGATGAACTTGCTTTTCTAGTGATCCATTTTTCGACGATTGCTAGCACGATCAAACAGAATGTCATGTACATGTATAAATCAGTGGTGGTTTGTCACCATGGACTGGCAACAGGCAATCTATTAGCAGAAAATTTAAAAGAGAAGTTCCCACAAATTGAAGTTGTCGTGGTATTGAGTTCTAAAGAAGCGGAGTTGGTGGATAAGTTAGATGTCGACTTGATTTTCAGTACGTTCCAATTATCAGATCAGAACAAACCACTGCTTGTGTTGGAGCCTATTTTAACCGATGCGAATCGTCCGATCATTGCAGATTTTTTAAATGCTCACCAAAAGGTCCAACGACTGATTCCGACAGAGAGTGGGCAAACAGAATTGTTTACCGACGTCTTGCGGATCGTGGAAGAAAGTGGAGGCAAGATTGATCGGCCAATCTACACCAAATTAGAAACATTATTTGAGCAAAATCATTTAGAAATCAATAAAAGGGAGATCCAACCAATGCTAAAAGACATTTTGACAGATAATCATATATTGATCCAAGAACACGTAGACAATTGGCAAGAAGCGATTGAACGAGTGGCTAAACCATTGTTGAAAGAAAATATCGTTGAGTCAAGTTATGTTGATGCGATGGTCCGTGCAGTAGAAGAGTATGGCGCCTATATCGTTATTGGCAAGAATCTGGCATTAGCCCATGCCAGACCAGAAGATGGCGTCAATAAGTTAGGCGTGAGTGTCGCGACAATTCGTCAGCCAGTTGATTTTGGCAATGAAGAGATGGACCCAGTAAAAATCATTTTCTGCTTAGCAGCAGTAGATTCATATTCCCATTTAACCATCATGAAGGAGTTGATCGAGTTGATCAATGACGAAACGAAATTGACTCGTTTGATCGAAAGTTCAAATGTAGATTTATTTAAAAAACGACTATTTAAGTAGCTAAAAGGAGAGAGTGGAATGAACAAATTGAATATTTTATTTGTATGTGGCGCAGGACTAGGAAGTAGTTTTGCCGCTCAAATGTCAGCCGAGGATGTATTGAATAAATTAGGCGTAACAGCTAAGCTGGATCACTGCGATATCTCTTCGGCCGTTTCGATGAAGCCAGATGTGATCATTACCGCAGAGAATTTTCGTTCACAATTTGAAAAATTTACCATTGATCCGACAACAGCCATGATTTACTTGAAAAATATCGTCTCAAAAGTTGAGATCGAAGAGAAGTTAACACCAGTTTTACAAAGTAAGGGAGCTATCTAATCAAGAAAAAATAGGGGGAGAAAACATGGGCGTTATCAATTTTATTATCGAAAATATTTTGACTCAAGCATCGATCACGATTGCCTTGATTGCGATGCTAGGGCTGATCCTGCAAAAGAAATCAACGGGTCAAATTATTTCGGGTACATTGAAAACATTGCTAGGCTTTCAAGTTTTAAGTGCGGGTTCGAGTATCATCGTCGGTAGTTTGACGTATTTTGGGCAAATTTTTACCGAAGGGTTCCAAATGGAAGGGATCATCCCGTCAATTGAAGCAATCAATGGTCAAGCAATGAATGAACTTGGTCTAGGTAGAGATATCGCGTTAACCTTTTTAGCTATTTTTATCTTTAATATCTTACTTGCCCGTTTTACGAAGTGGAAATATATCTTCTTGACTGGTCAAGCAATCTTATGGATGGCGACGATGACCACTGTATTTGGGTACTTCGCTGGGTTACGTGGGTTTGTCTTGATTTTAGTTGGTGGTTTCATTGGGGCAGTGTTTGCTATTGCGATGCCAGCGATGGCGCAACCAATCATCCGTAAGGTCACCGGTTCAAACGATATTGCTTTAGGGCATTTTTGTACGATCGGCTATTTATTTGAGGCTGGGGTAGCAAAAATCTTTGGTGAAAGAGGCGAGAACAAGAAATCGATTGAAGACATTAAATTGCCTGCTCACTTTGAATTTTTACAAGATACGTATTTATCAGTCATGGTGGTGATGGTGCCACTTTATATCGTGACTGTGTTGTTTGCAGGAGAGACGTTTGCGGCTGAGCTATCAGGAGGTCAAAACTATATCATGTTTGCCTTTTTACAAGCCATCCAGTTTGTTGTTGGTGTATACGTATTACTTTCAGGGGTACGTTTATTACTAGGCGAAATCGTTCCAGCGTTTCGTGGGATTGCGATGAAACTAGTTCCTGATGCGATTCCAGCGTTAGATTGTCCGGTGTTCTTCCCTTATAGTCCGAATGCAGTGATTTTAGGGTTTATCACAACAACGATCGGTACGGTCATTGCGATGTTTACGTTGCCGATGTTTGGATTAGCGATGATTCTGCCAGGGATGTTGACGAATTTCTTTGCTGGGGGGACAGCGGGTATTTTTGGTAATGCAGTTGGGGGACGACGAGGAGCAATCATTGGTGGAATCGCTCATGGCTTCTTTATTACCTTGTTGCCAGCATTATTAGTAACGATTTTCAATTCAATGGGATTTGTTAGTGCGACAGCGACAGATGTCGATACAGTAGTGGTAGCGCTACTGTACGCTTGGATCTTAAGTCCGATTTTAAAAGCATTCTAATGTGAAAGTAGGGAGCATAATGTTTGGTTTTTTGAAAAAGAAAAAAGAGCAACCTGAAGCAATACAGACGCTTTCCATCGAAGAAAAAGAAGAACTTCAAACAACGATCGAACGACTAAAGAAAGATATCGACCAGACAGAAGAAACAGACCAACGAGCGGTTCTTTTTGAACAAGTAGGACTAAAGCTCGCTGAGTTAGGGGATAACGATCAGGCAATCGAACACCTTGAGAAAAGTTTATCACTGAAGAAAAGTATCAATGATGGGTACAAGAAGTTGATGTCTTTATATAATGCAAAAAGAGCAGAAGCTGCACGAGCTGGGGACGATCAAGGAATTGATCATTATATGGGGAAAATGGACGAGATGCGACAAATTGCTAAACAACTTACGATTACAGGGAATAAATAAGAATAAAGGTGGCTATAAAAAAAATGTATACGACATTAAAAGAGGTAACAAAAACAGCAGAAGCTTTGAATTTTACCGTGGGCGCATTCAACACGCATAACTTAGAGATGTTGCCAGAAATGTTACGAGCAGCCAAAGAAATGGGTGCGCCGATCATTATCCAAACAAGTGTGGATACGGCGAAATATATTGGGATGAATGTCTTAGTCAATGTAGTGAAAACGATCGCTGAAGAAGAAATGGTGGACGCTGTTCTTCATCTGGATCATGCGCGTGATTTCTCTGATATCAAGCAAGCAATCGATAGCGGTTATACTTCAGTAATGTATGATGGTTCCCATTTACCTTTTAAAGAAAATATCTTGAAAACAAAAGCAGTCGTTGAATACGCCCACGCTCGTGGTGTCTCAGTGGAAGGGGAGCTAGGGACGATTGGTGGGACGGAAGAAGGAATCCATGTGGCAGAAGATGATAAAGTGTATACGAAACCCGAAGATGCGGTAGAATTCGTAGCAGCAACTGGAGTAGACGCATTAGCAATTGCTATTGGAACAAATCATGGACAATTCAAATCAAAAACAGAAGTCAATCTACCACTCCTGAAAGAAATCGACGCAGTAGTCGATGTTCCCTTGGTCATCCACGGCGGTACTGGAGTGAAAGAGGAAGATTATCCAGAGTTGATCAACCATGGAATCCGTAAATTCAATGTTGGGACAGAGCTACTTGTTAACTGGACGAAAACAGCAAAAGAAAGCTTTGGGGAAACAGAAGTCAGCCGATCATTACGCCACAACGTGATTCCAGCCAACGAAGCAGTAAAGGCAATCATCAAACATAAAATCGGCCTGTTTTTGAATACAGGAAGTGAGATCTATGCAGGAAAGAGCTAAAATGAAAAAATATTTGTTTCTTTTGGCAGGAAGTCCTGGGACAGGAAAAACTTATTTGATGGAACGACTGTTCGAACGTTTTCCAACGATGTATCGTCTTACCTTAGATGAAGTCAAAGAGTATTACGCTGAATCAATTGGGTTCGATAATTTAGCTGAACGAGCAGAGCAAGAAAAAAACAAGGTGTATCCATTCTTTTATCAGGCATTGGAACTGTACATGGAAGCAGGGAAGAAAGTGATTGTTTCAGAGTATCCTTTCAGTGACAAACAAAAAGGACCATTAGGAGCGTTATCAAAAAAATATGGATATGAAGTGATCACGATTCGCTTGCACGCAGACTTTGATGTACTATGGCAACGACGTTATAAAAGAGATCGTGATCCTGAACGTCATTTGAGTTATATCATGGACCATTATCATTATGGGGATACGTTGGACGATCGATCGTTAGGAACCAATCATATCACCAAAGAAGAATTTAGAGCTGTTATAAATGATCGAAAGTATGAACACTTTGAACTTGGAACGCTTTATACATTCGATGTGACTGATTTCACCAAAGTGGATTATACGCCACTGTTAAACGAGTTAGAGTGGCGAGTGGCGAATGACCAATAAAAAATAATATCTAGTTGATTGATTCAAGTTTTGAATGAATCGTAAAAAGTGAAAGCCTATCCTCCTATTTATCGAGAGATAGGCTTTTTCATTTTTATTACTAGATTTTTGTGCCATATGTCAAAGTGACTCTTTGGTGGATAACCAATCTGATAATTCCTTTAAGACTGTTTGGACTTGGGGCTCGTTTGTTTGTTTCAAAAAGTCATGTTCTAGATCATAAACAGGTTTGAATCGACTATTCGGGATCTGTTTGCTTATCCTTTTACTTGAAGCAAAAGGTACTTCTTGGTCTGAGGTGCTGGCGGTACTATAGCAAGGAGGAAAAACTGCAAGTTCTGTTTCACTAATGGCATAATCCGACCAATCCAGTGATTTCGGTAAGCGATAGTAATCGGCTAAGATTCCTTGTTGTCGTCCATAGTAATAAAGTAAGGCGCGACCCATCAGTGGATCGTCTGCCGTGGGTGTTTGTTGATCAATGTCTATAAGCATTTCTTCTGTTAATGTGTGTGTGGTGGGAGTGGTTTGTTTCTTCAGAAATTCAAAATCAGCATAGCCATAAAAATTGATTAGGAAATTGGGTGAAAGCCCTCGATCCACACACAAATATTTGGTTAGGTGGAACATCAAATAACTTCCGGCAGAACGCCCGCAAATACCAAAGGGGTGTTCATGAATGATTGTCTTTTTTAAGGCATCAAAGCTTTCATTTAGTTTTGCAATGATTTCTGTTACAGATGTATTTGGTGCCAACAGGTAATCAAGAGCTAGCAGAGTGTAGCCATGAGCTAAAAAGAGATCTTTTAGCCTATTGGGTATGTCACCTTTTGATCCGTAAATCAATCCGCCACCATGCAAATAAAGGATATATTTCGGTGTATCACTCTGAGCAGGATAAATGGTTACTGTAATGTCATCGAGTAGTTGTTTGGTTTCTTTCATTTGCCTGTCTCCTCATTTTGATAATATAGGCGCCAATCTCATGATTGATCATTTGTAACGGATTTGTTAAATCAATTGATAGATAATTGGAAATTTTGTGGAGACGATAACGAATCGTTTTAGCATGTAAAAACATTGCTTCTGCTGTTTGTTTGTAATTCCGATTGTGTTGTAAAAAACAATAAAAAGTTTCAAATAAGTCATAGTCTGTTTGAGCCAACTGCGCCAATTTTAGAGGGATTGCTTCTTGCAATGTTGCTATCTGATTTTCTCGAATAAAATGTTTGAATATGCCGATATCTTCGGATGTCACAACAGGGCCATTGTAAAATGAGGTATTGAAATTCAAAATATCCAAACATTCAAACAACAATTCCTTGATTTCCTGTCGTGGTTTTGCTTGGCTGATGGCAAATGTTACTTGTTGATTTTCTGCGAGTATTTCTACCATCAGACGTGAAATCTGATCTTTAGTGATAGGCCCTTCCGATTGAGCAAAGTTGAATAAAACAGCTGAATATTGATGTTGGTCAAAGAAAATCGCCTCTTTTTTCAGTGTCCGTAAAAGTGTAAGGATGCGATTTTTCATTAATTGCGTTTGCATCTCTTTAGTTGAAAAGACGATTGTCTGGTAAGTATCTTTTGACTGCATATGCGCTTCTTGTAGCAAGCTATCTAGTTCTTCAGGATTTCGTGGTGTATTTTGTAAAATCGCATCAGCTAAATTATTTAAACGAGTATAGCGTTCTTTTTTCAATAGGCTTTCTGTATTGAATTTTTCTTGCAAGGCGTCAATGGCATTTTCGATAATGACTAGGTCGGTTTCTTTGATTTGTTGGTTGTTCAGATAAACAAGCAATAAGCAATTGAGAGAATAGTTATTGAAAATCGCAATCTCTAATGCATAGCGTTTTTTCGAGTCTGTTTGAGCATAAAGTGTCAGTAAAGAATAATCGTTTTTCATGAAATCTGTTTGTGGCAGCGATTCACGTGAGAGTACGATGGCATCGGTTGGAATCATCCCTTCGCAAATTTCGATTTCTTTATCAAGCAATTTTAAGGAAAAAGGAAGTTCGATGATTTGATAAAACTCTTGCATGATCGTTTCTAAAGAAGAAAACTGTTTTTCTAGACGGTTGAATCTTTGGCGTGCTTCATAGTAGGTTCGTAAAGTATGGGCATGTGCATTGAGTAACGGCTCATAAATCGTTAATAGAATTTTTTCATAGCTGATCTCTTGACTGATTTTGATCAATGGGATTTCATATTTGAAGCATAACTCAATAAACCATTCGGGGATCACCTTGATAAAACGATCGGTTTTTAACACAAGACCGCTGATCCCGATTTGACACATCTTGATGAAAAAATCTTCCAGTTCTTTTTCTGACAAGTCGTTCAATGCATAAAACGAGGTCAGGATCAGCTGATTTTGTTTGCTCCAATTTTCGATATCAATGGCTTCTAAGACCATTGCAGTTTCGACTTCATTATCTAAACCAATCTCATTCGTTAGAATCTTCCCTTTTTTTAGTTCACCTAGCAATAATAACTCCCTTAATTTCATCATATTCTCCTTTTTTCCTTTTATGGATAAAAAGTATAGCATTCTTTTAGAAATACGTCCGATGAAAACACTTTCTTAATCTTCTACAATGACAGTGTAAGAATGAATAAGGAGGGGCATTATGTTAGAAACGGTTGTTTTACCAAATAATTATCAAGATTCCATCAACTTGATGCTATTGACTAATCAAATCAATTCGCTTGAGGAAGTCAACATGAGCCAGATCATGATGGGAACGGATGCTAATAAAGATATTTTGAATAACACGTCACTTTTAACAGAAAAGGCACAAACTGCGTCTGCGAACGATTTAATGATCGTGGTAGAGAGTGAGGATGAATCAATCATGGAAAAGGTACTGCCAATGATTGATGATTTTTTAGCGGATCTATCAGCAAAAGAGACAGCACAACCGAATAAATCAGTGACCACGTGGAAAGAAGCATTGAAACAATTACCAGATGCAAATGTCGCCTTGTTTAGTATTCCGGGGGAATACGGCGCAGCAGAAATGGCACGTGCGTTGAAGAATAATCTGCATGTTTTTTCATTTACGGATAATATTGCGATCGAAGATGAAGTCCGTCTGAAAAAACTAGCGCATGAAAAAGGATTACTGATGATGGGGCCAGATTGTGGGACAGGTATTTTATCGAGTATCCCAATTGCTTTTACGAATGTTGTCGCACCTGGAAATATTGGCGTAGTTGGTGCATCTGGTACGGGTATCCAAGAAGTGACGACAATCATTGATCGTCTAGGTGGAGGTGTGGTTCATGCCATTGGTACCGGTGGTCGTGACTTGAGCGACATGGTGGGAGCAATAACGGTCAAAGATGCAATCGTGGCACTTGAAAACCATGAACCAACAGATGTGATCTGTGTGATTTCTAAGCCACCTGCAAAAGAGGTACGTGACGAGGTAGTGCAATTATTGCAGAGTATTTCAAAACCAGTCGTCGCTATATTTTTAGGAGAAAAACCAACGAATCACGAAGGAAAAGTCTATCTGGCACACACGTTAGAGGAAACTGCCCGTATCGCTGTGGATTTAGCAAACGAAGCAACAGTGAAAAAAAATTACTTTGAAGCACTAGAACAGCCGGGTGTCTTGACGCTTGCTAAAGAAAAAGTCGTCAAAGGGCTATATTCTGGAGGAACGCTCGCAGCTGAAGCAGGCATGCTGATTTCAGAAGCATTAGATTTAGGTGGTCTGGTCAAAGAAGATGGGTATATCTTGAAATCTCAAGGGTATGAAGTGATTGATTTAGGAGATGATCGTTATACACAAGGTAAACCACATCCAATGATCGATCCGGAAGTCCGGATCCATAAAATAGAAGAGTACGCCAAGGAAGAAGAAACTGGCGTCATCTTATTTGATATTGTTTTAGGATATGGTGCCCATGAAGACATGGTGGGTGCATTGTTACCAACGATCCAATCTGTGCAGTCAGAAGCGGAAAAAGCAGGACGTGAACTTTATTTCGTGGCGACAGTGTGTGGGACGAAGAATGATCCACAAGACTACCAAAAATCAGTGGAACGTTTGAAAGAAGCAGGTGTTTTTGTCGCAGAGAGTAATGCTAAAGCGGTTCAACTGGCGTTGTTGTTAAAAGGCATCAGATTGTCTGAAGCAGATAAAGAAGTCTTAGCATATGATGGAAAAACAGTTTCTGTACCACAACCGAGTGAGCAAGTCATGGAGTTGTTGACGACGAAACCGCGTGTAGTGAATGTCGGTTTGAAAAGCTTCAACAAATCGATTGTCACCTATGGTGGACAAACAGTCCAGTTGGATTGGCGGCCTCGCGCGAGCGGTAACAAGAAAATGATCAAAATTTTAGATGCGTTGGAAGAGCATCAGGAGCAAATTGATGAAGAAAATCAGAAAGTGACAGAAAAAATCAAGAACGCACAGCCGTTTCTGGTCGATGTGGTCCCTGCAAAAACGGTGATTCCTGAATTAAATGATCCAAAGCAAAAAACACTATTGCATGCAGGCCCGCCAATCACTTGGGAGGCGATGACCGGACCGATGCGAGGCGCGTGTCTAGGTGCAGCGTTATTCGAACGTTGGGCAGAAAACGAAGAAGAAGCATTAGCACTTTTTGAAGCAAATAAAGTGCGATTCATTCCTTGTCATCATGTACAAGCAGTAGGACCGATGGGAGGGATCACTTCTGGTGATATGCCGGTCTTCATTGTTGAAAACCGGAAAGAAGGCAATCAAGCCTTCTGTATCTTGAATGAAGGTATCGGTAAGGTATTACGTTTTGGTGCGTATTCCCAAGAAGTCGTTGATCGCTTAGATTGGATCAAAGAAGTACTAGGACCAACAATCCATCAAGCATTGGCATTCACCGAGGAAGGATTGAATCTAAATGTTTTGATCGCCCGGTCGATTACGATGGGGGATGAATTCCATCAAAGAAATATTGCTGCTTCTTTGAATTTCCTGAAAGAAATCGCTCCATTGATCATTCAAACGGAGATTCCTGAAGAACAAAAATATGATGTAATCAAGTTCTTAGCAGATACGGATCAATTTTTCTTGAATATCATGATGGCTACGGGAAAAGCAATCGTCGATGGTGCGCGCCAAGGGACTAAAGGAACAATCGTGACAACGATGACACGTAATGGTGTCGATTTTGGTGTCCGAATCGCAGAAACAGGCGATACATGGCATCTAGCGCCTGTAAATACACCAAAGGGCTTGTACTTTACAGGATTCAATGAAGAAGATGGTAATCCCGATATTGGCGATAGTGCTATCACTGAAACTGTCGGTGTAGGTGGAATGGCCATGGTCGCAGCACCAGGTGTGACCCGTTTTGTTGGTGCAGGTGGTTTTGAAGATGCGTTAGCAACCTCAAATGAAATGGCGAAAATCTGCGAAGGGCATAACCCAACGTTTTCGATACCAACTTGGGATTTTCAAGGAACTTGCTTAGGAATCGATATTCGCAAAGTGGTGGAAACAGCAATCACTCCTGTTATAAATACTGGGATCGCGCACAAAAATGCTGGAGTGGGGCAAATTGGCGCAGGTACAGTTCGGGCACCACTCGCTTGCTTTGAACAAGCCTTAGAGGCCTATGCTAAGGAGCTAGGGATCAACGTTGAGTAATCAAGAAATTCAAATGAGCGAGTATCTATCTCCACTTTTGCAATTTGGAAAAATAGGTGTGATCCACAGCGTATTTGAGCATTCCTTTAATGTTGAAATCAAGCAACAATTGATCAATATCGCCTGTTTTCATGACTATCTATCTAGTTTTGGTATCAATCTTCCTGAAGATCGATTTAACACACTTGCTTCGGCTCTTCAAACAGGAAATCGTGTAAAAATAAGTGATGATGTATTGACGATTTACAGTATTTCAAGTGTCAGACAAGTGACATTAAAACCGTGTCGGCTGGTTCCTCTCAACGTCTTCACGTTAGGGCTATCGAAAAAACAACTACTTTTATTGAAACCATTTTTGGCTGAAAAAAACTGGCAGACAAAAATCGGGTTACCGGTAGATAAACGTGCATCCACGCTGTTTGCTCGAATGGCACAACCAAACAGAGAGTGGACGACAACTGAATGGCAAGAAGTCGTTGGTTATCTTTTAGGCAGAGGCAAAGGGTTGACGCCTAGTGGTGATGACCTATTGATGGGTTATCAGCTTGTTTTAGGGACTGTTTCAGATCCCAGAGGAATCGCGCTAGCGGTTGCTCTGGGAGAAGCCCAAACGGCAACGACTGCAATCAGCCAAGCATATCTAACTTGTGCGACAAAGGGGTACGCCAATTCACTAGTGTATCAATTATTTTCAGACTTAGCACAAAACCAAGAGGAGAAAATAGAAGAACAGTTAGAGAAAATCATGAGAATTGGTCATTCTTCGGGAAAGGATCTAGCTTTTGGTATTTGGTTGGCGCTACAAGCAATCGAAGGAGAAGAAAGTGAGGGTGAAACATGGAAGCGAGTAAACAAAAACAAGCAGTAAGAGTCAGTGATACTTACTGGATCAAAGTAGTAGCAATCTTTTTTATTGGTTGGATCTTGATGTATGCCACACGAACGATTTTTAACCCGATCATGGGAGTGGTCGGGGAAGAATTCGGTTTAAGCAATACGCAATTAGGCTTAGCAAATAGTATCTTTTTTCTGACATATGCCATCGCTCAGATTCCTTTTGGGATCGTCGGAGACAAAATTGGACGAAAGTTAGTCATCACAGTGGGATTTTTACTTTTGGCAGTAGCGACATACTTCACCGGATTAGCCACGACGTTTATTTTATTCTTAGTGATTCGTGCCATCGCTGGGATCGGGCAAGGTGCTTACTACGGTCCACAGTTTGCCTTGTCGACAGAAGCGATTCCAAAGAGTAAACGGACGATTGGAAATGCCATCATTAATAGTGGTATGGCTTTTGGAACATCAGGCGGTTATCTTCTATCAAGTAAATTGGTCTTAGAAAACGGGGATGATTGGAGCAAGCCATTTTATCTGATGGCGATTCCTACATTGATTGTCGGCATTTTGTTTTATGTATTGTTGAAAGAAAAAGTGATCCGTCCGGGTGAAGAAGCAGAAGTGGAAGAAGGTCCAAAAGAAAAAATTTCTTTGAAGCAGATTTTTACAAATCGTAACTTAGTAGCAGCCTTTATTTTATGTTTTACCAGCATTTATGCTAATTTTGTGATTCTTACTTGGTTGCCGCAGTTTTTGATTGCAGAACGTGGATTTACTGGAGCGAGTGTTGGCTTTATTTCTTCTTTAGTCCCTTGGGCATCGATACCAGGCGCCTTACTCTTTGCACGGATCAATGATAAGACAGGAGCGACGAAGAAACTAGTCTTTGTTTTGGTTCCATTAGCAATCGTTTCGGTTTTTGCTATCGCTTTTGTTACCAATCGTACCTTATTGATCACAGTGCTGATTCTTTATGGATTGACTGGGAAATTAGCACTTGACCCGATCATGGTGACGTTTGTCACGAAACATGCACCAAGAGCAGCCTTAGGAACGACGTTAAGTGCGTATAATTTTATCGGGATGTCAGGATCGATTTTAGCTCCTTACGTTACTGGTTATTTAGCAGATACTTCAGGTTCGATGCAAGTTGGTTTTTACCTCTCTTGTGTCTTGTTGATCATCGGGTTGATTCTCTTTGCCCTATTGGCAAAAGAGGATCGTACACAAACGCTGAAGTAATAGAAAGAGGTGTAGGAAAGACATGGGATTAAATGTGATTGCTTTAGGTGGGAATGCTATTTTAGAAACTGATCCAACCGATAAAGGACAAAAAGCCATAGTCGAACAGGCGGCTGAAGCTATCGCAGCTTTTGTTGAACAAGGAGAACAAGTCATTCTTTGTCATGGCAATGGTCCGCAGGTTGGCAATTTATTATTGCAGCAACAAGCAGGAATAAGCGCAAAAAATCCTCCAATGAGCTTGGATACATGTGTCGCAATGACACAAGGAAGTATTGGCTATTGGTTACAACAAGCGTTAACCAATGCGTTTACGCAACATGGGATCACCCAACCGGTCGTTTCCATCGTGACACAAGTGTTAGTTGATCCGAATGATCCATCGTTTCAGAAGCCAACGAAACCGATTGGACCATTTTATACAGAAGAGGAGGCAAAAAAATCGGTACAAAAAAATGAAGGAACATACGTGGAAGATGCAGGACGTGGTTATCGTAAAGTCGTTGCATCTCCTCAACCAAAAGAAATTGTGGAAAAAGAAGCACTTCAAGCGTTAGTAGCAGCTAATGTTGTCACGATTTGTGCAGGTGGAGGTGGTATCCCAGTAATTGAATCATCTGGGCTTTATCAAGGCGTGGAAGCGGTCAATGATAAAGATTTCTCAGCAGCCGTATTGGCAGACGCTGTGGGTGCCGATCGTTTGATCATTTTAACTGGTGTCGAGCATATCTATATCAACTATGGAAAACCAGAAGAACAAGCCTTAGAGACGATGACTCCCGAAGAAGCAAAAGAATACGTAGCTGGTGGTCATTTTGCAGCTGGAAGTATGTTGCCAAAAGTAGAGGCAGCGGTCCGTTTTGTTGCAAGTGATCCAAAACGTCAAGCAGTCATTACTTCCATTGAAAAATTGAACCATTTGACTGAAGGTGCGGGAACAGTGATCCAACAAACGAGGTAACGAGTGATGAAAAAAAATGCCATGATCATTCAAATTAGCCTTGCATTGGCTTTAGGTATTTTGGTAGGGATGTTCTGGCCAATGAGTGCGTCTGTGTTAAAACCGATTGGCGAAGTATTTTTACGACTGATGCAGATGGCGATCCCATTATTGATTCTTGGTCAGATCATTCAAGCTTTAGGTAGTATTGATTTGAAGGAATTAGCAAGTATTGGGACACGCACCTTGCTCATCTTTGGGATTTCCTCCTTATTGGCAGCTTTATGGGGTGTGTTATTGGCTGTTTTGTTTACGCCTGGATCTGGCATGGAACATATAGAGCGATTAAGTCCTACGATCGAGGCGCAAGAGCTGTCGATTCAAGAAACGTTTCTCCAGTTTGTGCCTAAAAATATTTTTGAATCCCTTACGCAAGGTTCGATTATCCAAATCATTGTTTTCGCGATTTTTTTTGGCCTAGCCTTGAATCAATATGGACAAAAACAGCCCCAATCGAAGTTGTTTCAACTAATCATTGATTTTAACGAAGTGATTATCCAAGTCATCAAATATGTGATGCATTTTGCCCCTATTGGGATATTTGCCTTGGTGAGTAGCAGTATCAGCCAATTAGGCGCACAAGTCATTCTGCCAATGGTAAAATATCTACTGGTGTATAGCTTAGCTACAGTATTGTTCTTACTGGGATGGTTAGTTGTTGTCAGTATATACGGCCGATTACATCCGTTAAAATTGATCATGAATATGAAGAATATGTCGATCATGGCACTTGCAACGACTTCTTCAGCCATCACTTTACCAATCGAATTAGAAGAAACACAACATAAATTAGGGTTGAGTAAGCGAATCAGTCACTTAGTCTTACCATTAGGAATGTCATTGAACAGTAATGGCTCAGCAATGCACATGGCACTGACGGTGATCACGATCGCCCAGATGTACCAAGTAGAGTTTCGATGGACGACCATGGTCTATCTTGCGATTTTAGCCACTTTTATTTCTTTAGCCAATGCGGTAGTTCCTGGTGCGGGGCTCGTTTCTTTAGCCATCATCGTGCCGCAAATGGGGTTACCTATTGAAAGTATTGCCATTTTTGGCGGTGTTGAATGGTTGGTAGGGATGTTGCGTACGATTTTGAATGTCAATTCTGATGTGTATTCAGCAATCCTCGTGGCGAAATCAGTCGATGAAATCGATTATGAGATTTTTAGCCGTGGCTAAATGAATAAAAAGAAAGGGGTTGCAATTTTAAAAAATACTTGTTATAGTAAATGTAAATAAAACAGGCATGTGACTGGTAAAGCAGGCAGGACCTAAAGAAAGACACACAAAGAATCCTTTGTTGTTATTTCTTATGGTCTTGCCTGCTTTTTTCTTTTTTGTCTGCGCAGCGAAAAAGAAAAACGAAAGAAGGAGTGGAAAAAATGGATCATCAAACTTTAGCAAAGCATATTTTACAATTCGTTGGCGGAAAAGAAAATATCATTCATTTGGAACATTGTTCAACTAGACTTCGTTTTACGTTGAAAGATGTCAAACAAACAAATCGTGAAGAGTTAGAACGCTTAGATGGGGTCATTGGTGTTCGGAGCAATGCTCAATTCCAAGTAATCATTGGGAATGAAGTAGTGGAAGTTTATGACGAATTAGCCAAACTGATCGGAGAAATTTCGGCAGATCAGAACATAAACAAAGAAAAGAAACCTATTGGAACAATTTTACTTGATTTTATCATTTCAGTCTTTCAACCGTTGGTCCCTGCGATTGCAGGTGGCGGTGTCTTAAAATCACTTTTACTGCTCTTATCTTTATTGGGTGTGATGGATGCAAACTCATCTACTTACCTGCTATTGAATTTGATCGGAGGAGCGCCTCTTTACTTCTTACCGATTTTAGTTGCGATGACGACGGCAAGAAAGCTAAAAGTCAATGAAATCGTAGCTGTTTCAGCAGTGAGTGCTTTGCTTTTACCAGAAATGGCAACCCTTCTAGCAGACGGAACCTCCTTTCTAGGGTTCTCAATTGAAAATATTGCGTATGCTTCTCAAGTCTTCCCAGCAATCTTAACGGTGTTGTTTTACAGTATCGTCGAAAAATATGTCACGAAAATTTCTCCGAAGCCGATTCGTATTTTCTTTGTTCCGATGGTTGCTTTATTAGTGACTGTCCCAGTTGCACTGCTGATTTTAGGACCGTTAGGCTATAACGTTGGTAGCGCATTCTCATATTTGATCGTCGAGTTATATCAACGATTAGGCTGGTTAGCGACAGGCTTACTTGCCGCAGTTCTACCATTGATGGTCGTTACTGGCATGCACAAAGCGATGATTCCTTATGCTGTTTCTTCAATGGGAGAGTTAGGAAAAGAGATGCTCTATTTACCGGCTTCTTTGGCACATAATATCGCTGAATCTGGTGCATGTTTTGCCGTAAGTTTAAAGACAAAAAATACAAAATTGCGACAAACAGCGATTTCTGCAGGAATCTCAGCTTTATTTGGTATCACTGAACCCGCATTATATGGGGTCACGATCTTACACAAACGGGTATTGAGTATCGTGATGGTTTCTAGTTTCATCGGCGGGATATTTGCCGGGATCATGGCTTTAGAAGCCTTCGCATTGGTTGGACCAGGGATTGCGAGTATCACGATGTTTGCTAGTGCAGATCAACCGATGAACCTTGTCTGGGCATTTGTCTGTACAGCTCTTTCTTTTGTCGTGTCGTTTGTAGGTGGCTTGGTATTTTTTAAAGATCAAGAAGAAGCAACTTCACAAGAAGAGAACGAGAGTCGTAGGGGAGGAACTTGGGGTATCGTGAGCCCAGTCAAAGGTCAAGTGATTCCTCTTGAAACAGTCCCAGATGATGTCTTTTCTAGTGGGATGGTTGGCGAAGGTGTCGGAGTCATTCCAGAAGAAGGTATTGTTTTTTCTCCTGAAGAAGCACAAGTGACCATGCTATTTGAGACAGGTCATGCCATCGGCTTACGAACGGTGAGCGGAGTAGAATTACTGATTCATGTAGGAATCGATACAGTCAAGTTACAAGGTGAAGGCTTCCAGGCTTTTGTTAAAGAAGGTCAGATGGTACAACCAGGCGAGCGTTTGCTTGCGTTTGATATTGAAAAAATCAAACAAGCAGGATTTGATCCAGTCGTTGTGGTGGTCGTGACCAATCAGAAGGAGTATCACATCGATCATCAAGTAGAAAATCAATCAGTGACACCCGAAACTGAGTTATTGATGATTTCTGCTTTAGTAAAATGAAGAAATGAAAGTGAGGAATAGAAAAATGGATATGACACAAACAGGTTTTCCCGAAGGATTTCTATGGGGAGGTGCAATTGCAGCAAACCAAGTAGAAGGAGCATGGGATATTGGTGGAAAAGGGCTATCTGTGGCAGATGTTGCAACTTATAAACCTAATGTAGACAACAAAGATTACGCAGCCCATGTAGGGGTGACAATCGAAAAAGTAGAAGAAGCAATAGCCGACCTTACAGACAAGTGGTTCCCTAAACGACGAGGGGTCGATTTCTATCATCGTTACAAAGAGGATTTAGCTTTATTTGCAGAAATGGGGTTTACTACATTACGTTTGTCGATTGCGTGGTCCCGACTCTTTCCAAACGGGGATGAAAAGACAGCTAATCCTGAAGGTGTCTCATTTTACAAAGAAGTTTTTAAAGAAATGAAGCGCTTAGGAATCGAACCGATTGTGACCTTGTCTCATTATGAGATGCCATTAGCATTAGCGATGAAAGGCAACGGTTGGATTCAACGAAGTGTGGTGGATGACTTTGTTCGATTTGTAGATACTTGTTTTGACGAATTTGGGGAGTACGTTCATTACTGGTTGACGTTCAATGAAGTGGATAGTATTTTTAGACATCCATTTACGACTGCCGGGATTTTGACTGATACGATCGAACCAGACAAAATCGAAGCGGCTATCTATCAAGCGTTACATCATCAATTTGTGGCAGGGGCTTTAGCAACGAAACATTGCCATGAAAAGATCCCTGGTAGCCAAGTTGGTTGTATGTTGACCAAATTGATGACCTATCCGTTGACGAGTCGACCAGAAGATGTGGAACGAACATTGAAAAAGAATATGAACAATCATTTTTATGCGGATGTTCAAGTCAAAGGTATGTATCCGCCACTCGTTTTGAAAGACTTAGCCAACCGTCATATCACGATCGACATGTTACCTGGTGATAAAGAATTATTGAAAGAACATACGGCAGACTTCCTATCGTTTAGTTATTATATGTCTATGTGTGAATCCGCAGATCCAAAGGCAGAGCGGACACCGGGGAATACCGTTTTGGGTGTTAAAAATCCTTATTTAGAAGCGACAGATTGGGGCTGGCAAATTGATCCTTTAGGCTTGAAAATTTCTTTACTAGAATTATATGACCGTTATCAAGTACCCTTGATGATCGTTGAAAATGGCATGGGGGCTTTTGATGAAGTGATTGACGATGAAATCCATGATCCCTATCGAATCGCCTATTTTACTGCACATTTCAAAGCAATGAAAGCAGCCATCGATGAAGGGGTTGATTTGATTGGGTATACAAGTTGGGGACCTATTGATTTAGTCAGTGCCGGAACCTCTCAAATGTCAAAACGTTACGGATTCATTTATGTAGATGCAGATGATGAAGGAAATGGAAGTTATGATCGCTTGCGTAAAGATTCATTTTACTGGTATAAAGAAGTTATTGGAACGAACGGTCGATCCATCGAGTGAAGGAACTGTTCGATGCGCTCAAGGAGTAACCATGAGCGAAGGAGGATATCATGAGGAAAATACTAAAGGTGCTTAACTCCAGTGTGGTATTGATCGACAGCAATCAGCAAAAAATGATTGCTTTAGGAAAAGGGATCGGTTTTGGCAAAAAGCCCGGTGAGATCATCTCGGATGATTCGATTGATGAGATCTATCTGCCCTATGATGAAGGCAAAGCCATGCAATTATTGGATTTGATCAAAGAGGTTCCTTTGACCTATTTTGAATTAACGAAAGCAATGGTCTCCAGTATGGAGAAACGACTAGGGAAACGGTTAAACTCTAGTATTTATTTAACATTACCTGATCATTTACATTTTTCAGTTGAACGTATGGCCAAAGGAATCATCATCACCAATCGGTTATATTGGGAGATCAAGAATTACTATCCGGAAGAATATCAAGCAGCGGAGCAAGCGCTAATGATCTTCAATGAAAAATCCGATGTCGAGTTACCCATTGAAGAAGCGGCAAATATCGCCTTTCATGTCATTAATTCATTGTCTCAAGAAAGTCAGGGAACCGATAGTATGAAGCAAGCGAAAATGATTGGTGGCATCGTCAACTTAGTAAAATATTCGATTCGAATCGACATTGCTCCAGACTCGATCCATTATAGTCGTTTTATTACTCATGTTCGTTTTTTCGTTGAACGGTTGTTTGCGAATAAAATGCTGGATGGACAAGATGATGGGCTATATCAGCAAATGTGTACCTTGTATCCATTGGCGATGGAAAATGCAGACAAAGTAAGGCAGTATATCCAGAAAATGATCCAACAGGAAATCACGAAAGAGGAAGTTACCTATCTAGGTGTGCATATCAATCGATTGATGCGGCACCCTGATTGAAAAAAATAGACAAGATTGCGTAATGAATAGCAGCAAGCCAGTGATCCTTTCTGGTAGCTGCTTTTTTTTAAAACAAATAGGAGGAATAGGATTTTTTAGCGAAATATATGTTTATAAAGTACCAGATAACCTGTTTTTTGGATCGGATCGTGTGGTAGTTCACAATTGTATCTGATTAGTTATATAACGTAGTTGATTTGAAAATTAACAAAAATAATCGAGGTTATATTAAAAAAACGGGTTGTTTTTAGTGTATAATACTCCTTAGTGTCGTACGACAACCCATCTACTAGGGCTTAAAATGGATAGATAACGCTTACGTTTGTGAGTAATCAATCAGGCTATTTGAAATAAATCAAAGGAAATGGGAAAATGAGTCAAGTAAAATAGTTTTTCAAGCGAATGATCAGTCATAACTAGTGGACATTGTGAATGATTGAATGATCGTGAGAGGAATTATTTGCTTATTCGTCGTATAACCAAATTAAAGGGGGAGAACAAAGAAATGAAGATAGCAATTGCTGGTGCAGGTGCAATGGGGAGTCGGTTTGGACTCATGTTGCAAAAAGGTGGAAATGACGTGACATTGATCGATGGTTGGAAAGACCATGTAGAAGCGATCAAAGAAAACGGATTGAAAGCTAACTTTAACGGTGAGGACATCGTTGTCGATATCCCAGTCGTTCTTCAATCAGAGATCAATGACGTAGAAAAAGTTGATTTGATCGTCTTATTCACGAAAGCAATGCAACTAGAAAAAATGTTGGAAGATATCCGTCCAATGATCAAAGATGAGACAAAAGTTCTTTGTTTATTGAATGGAATCGGCCATGAAGATATTATTGAAAAATTTGTACCAATGAAAAATATTTTTATTGGTAATACAATGTGGACGGCAGGCTTAGAAGGTCCTGGACGTGTGAAATTATTCGGTAGTGGTTCAGTAGAACTACAAAACTTAGGAGACGGTCAAGAAGAAGCTGCGAAAGAATTGGCAGAAACTTTAGCTGACTCTGGTTTGAATGCGAAGTATTCAAGTAATATCCATTACTCGATCTATCGTAAAGCTTGTGTCAATGGCACGATGAACGGCTTATGTACGATTTTAGACGTGAATATGGCAGGACTTGGTCGTACTTCTACAGCTCATGATATGGTTGTTGCTATCGTAAATGAATTTGGTCAAGTAGCAAAAGCCGAAAATATTGATTTAGATGTGGAAGAAGCAGTCGCCCACTGTGAAACTTGCTTTGATCCTGAAACGATCGGTATGCACTTCCCATCAATGCATCAAGATTTGATCAAAAACAACCGTTTGACAGAAATCGACTATATCAACGGAGCGATTTCACGTAAAGGAAAGAAATACGGGATCGCTACGCCTTACTGTGACTTTTTGACAGCGCTCGTGCATGCAAAAGAACAGATTTTAGAGGCGAAATAGGAGGAACAAATAAATGGATACGACGAATAAATTAACGCCAAGAATTTTTTTGAACAAAGTATTAGCTGGAACAGCAACAGGGATCATCGTAGGACTGATTCCAAATGCTGTTTTAGGAGCTATTTTAAAGTATTTCAGTGAATATCCTGTTGCTGTGACGATCGCACAACTAGCTGTGATCTTCCAATTAGCGACACCGTTGATCATTGGTGGTTTAATCGGGTTACAATTTGGGTTTAATCCGATGCAAATGATGGTAGTAGCTGGTGCTGCATTTGTCGGCTCTGGTGTTGTCCGCTTTATGCCAGACCTTGGTGAAGCAGGAGTATATGTAGGGGCAGGTACAGGAGATATCATCAATACGATGATCACTGCAGCGATTGCTGTTGGTCTGATCCTATTGATCGGTGACCGCTTTGGCTCAGTCGCAATCGTATTGACACCAATCGTAGTCGGTGTGGGCGCAGGTCTTATTGGGTTTTATTTATTCCCTTATGTGACAGCGATCACCTCTGCAATTGGTGAAGGTATCAATAACTTTACGACATTGCAACCTATTTTGATGTCTATTTTGATCGGTTGTTCATTTGCCTTTTTGATCATTTCACCGATTTCAACAGTTGCGATTGGTTTAGCGATCCAATTGGATGGAGTTTCTGCAGGAGCTGCTGCTATGGGTGTTGCAGCCACAACATTTGTGTTGATCGTCAATTCTTGGCGTTTCAATAAATCAGGTGTCACGATCGCGATTGCGTTAGGTGCGATGAAGATGATGATGCCGAACTTATTCCGTAAACCGATCATCTTGCTTCCATGTTTAGTAAGTGCGGTTATCACAGCGATACCTGTCGCACTTTTCTCTGTATCAGGAACACCAGCTTCTGCGGGCTTTGGGATCGTAGGTTTAGTTGGCCCTCTTGCTTCATTAGATGCTGGACTAAATATCGTGATGGTGTTGATTTGTTGGTTCGTCGTACCAGTCGCGGCTGCTTTATTTACGCAATTGGTATTTGAAAAAGTCTTGAAACTTTACGACCGGGAAGAAGTCTTCAAATTCTTAGGTTGATCAAAATTATAAAAGAAAAAAACGCAAAACAGAGAAATCTCTGGATTGCGTTTTTTTTTTGAGAAGAAGATGGTGTTATCTGCTATACTGACACTAAATGAAAACAATGGATCATTTGATCCAATAGAAGGAGAATACATGAGAAATATAAAATTAACGATCGAATATGATGGAAAAAGATATTCTGGTTGGCAGCGACTTGGTAATGATGAAAAAACGATCCAAGGAAAAATCGAAGCGATCATTTCGCAAATGACCGGGGAAACGATTGAGATTATCGGTTCTGGCCGAACAGACGCTGGAACACACGCCAGAGGTCAAGTAGCTAATTTCAAAACAGCTAGTACAATGAGTCGAATGGAGATGCTGGATTTTCTTAATCGTTATTTGCCAAGAGATATTGTGGTAAAAAAAGTGGAAGAAGTACCTGAACGTTTTCATGCTAGATATAATGCAAAAGGGAAAAAATATAGTTACTACGTTTGGAATGCTCCAATTCCAACAGTGTTTGAAAGAAACCATAGTTTTGATTATCCGAAGGCACTTGATTTGGAGAAAATGGAAGAAGCTTGTCGGAAACTAGAAGGAAAACATGATTTTATTGGATTTTCAGCATTGAAAAAAACAAAAAAATCAACAGTACGTACAATTGAAAAATTATCGGTCCAACAAGAAGGTAATATGCTTCATTTTACATTTGTAGGGGATGGTTTTTTGTATAAAATGGTACGGATCTTAATGGGAACGATTTTAGATATTGGTTCAGGTAAAGCTGATTTATCTTTGATCGATACGATTTTTGAAACGAAAGTCAGACAGCAAGCAGGCGAGACAGTTCCCGCACATGCGCTTTTTCTAGATGAAGTGTATTATTAAGGGATGTTAAATGATTCAAAGAAAATAGGGGAAAAGCAATCTCAGCTTTTTCCTGTTTCCTTGGATCGGCAGTGGACACTTTGGGAGGGGGAGACCCGATGAAGAAAGAGGAAGAAATCACCACTCTCTACAATTTGATTTTAAACCCAAACACGCGAGACTGGGAGCGACAACAACTAATGACAGCGAAAGAAGAGTTAGCAACTTCTGTTTCTCTAAAAGAGGTACTTGAAAAGTTGGAAGTTTCTTTGCGACCATTGGCTTTACGACAAAATCTAACTCCAGATGTCATGGATTTCTATTTGCAAATGGTCGGCGATCCGTTAGGGGAAGCGCGGTATGATTTTTCTAAACACGAACTGACAGATCCGACAGTTCAAGAACGAGCAGTGTTTGCTGGCGGTTGTTTTTGGTGTATGGTAGAGCCTTTTGAGAAAAAAGCAGGAATTATTTCTGTGATGTCTGGATACACAGGCGGGCAGTTTGATTCCCCTAATTATGACCAAGTCAGTGGCGGCTATACCGGTCATGTGGAAGCAGTGGAGATCATATTTGATAAGCGATTGATCAGTTATCAAGAGCTAGTCGAGATTTACTGGCAAGTAACGGACCCGACGGATGAATTTGGACAATTCCAAGACCGCGGAGAACAATATCGTCCAATCATTTTTGTTCAAAATGAAGAGCAACAAAAAACTGCTGAAGCGTCGAAACGAGCATTAAGCGCATCAGGTCGCTACAGAAAACCGATAGTTACGGCTATTTTACCAGCGACAGCTTTTTGGCCGGCAGAAAATTACCATCAGCAATTTTATCGGAAGCAACCAAAACGTTACAAAAAAATAAAACAAACTCGTCGTCAATTAGCATTTTTGCAAAAAATGACTACCAATTGGGGAAAAAAAGCGAAGAACTAAAACAAGCAACATAATTTTGGTAGCGTTTTCTATTGAAGAGATATAAATTTGAAAGTAATCTATGGGGACTTGAAATAGAGATGGCTAAAAAATCTTGGTCAGTAGTCATCTGCTATCCTTGAAAATGAAAAACGGCATTCCAGAAGTAACTCTTTATTTTTTTGGAGTGGAAGACTTCTGTGATAATCATAAAATAAGGAGTGAATGAAATGTATGTAGCTGATAAAACGCGTTATGAAAACATGGAGTATCGTAAAAGCGGTCAATCTGGATTAAAACTGCCTTTACTTTCCTTAGGATTATGGCAAAATTTTGGGGAATATGATCCCATCAGTAATCAGCGGGAAATTTTAAAGGGGGCTTTTGATTTAGGCATCACCCATTTTGATCTAGCCAATAATTATGGTGGACCTGCTGGAGCAGCTGAAACAAACTTTGGACGACTTTTTAAAGAGGATCTCAAACCCTATCGAGATGAACTGATTATCTCTAGTAAAGCAGGCTATTATATGTGGGATGGGCCTTACGGCAATGGGGGGTCTCGTAAGTCGATCATTGCCAGTTGTGACCAGAGTTTGAAACGTATGGGTTTGGACTATGTGGATATTTTCTATCATCATCGTCCAGATCCTGAAACGCCTTTGGAAGAAACCGCAGAGGCATTGATGCAATTAGTTCGACAAGGAAAGGCCCTTTATATCGGTATCTCTAACTACAATGGGGCGGACACGCAGAAAATGGCGGAAATTTTACGCAAAAAAGATGCGCCCTTCGTGATCCATCAAATGCGTTACAATCTGTTCTCAAGAGAATTGCTTGAGACGGACTTAGCACCTGTCCTTGCTGAAAATGGACTAGGTGCAATCACGTTTAGTCCATTAGCACAAGGCTTGTTAACGAATCGCTACTTACATGGTATTCCTGAAGAATCACGTGCGCATCGAAAAGAAATCCCTTTTCTTTCAGAAGAACAGATTGCACCGACACTACGTAAAATTACACAGTTACAGGAAGTGGCGGAAGCGAGAGGACAAACATTGGCTCAGATGGCATTGGCGTGGAATGTGCGACAACCATCAGTGACAAGTGTTTTAGTCGGTGCTAGCCGTTTGAGTCAGTTGCAGGAAAGTGTCAAAATGAAAGATAATCTCGTCTTTGCACCAGAAGAACTAGCAACGATCGAAACGATTTTGGCAGAAAATTAACGTGTGAGAAAATCACGTTGAAGTGGATACAACAAAAGCAAGCGTGTCTGGGGGATTAGTCCTCATGCATATTCTAAAACCGAATAAACGGCAGGGACAGAAGTAACCTCTTCGGAAATAAGGCGCCAGCCACGAAAATTTGTAGAACAATTTTCGTGGCTGGCGCCTTATTTATCGAGGCTGAATACTTCTGTTCCGACCTCCTCTTGCTTATGCTATCATATCTTGTGTTTGAGAGGTGATGTAGAGACAGACGGCGTAGCTTGTTTTTCTTCATTTTTACTTGGTACAATAGCTTACCTTCTTGTTCTTCTAAAGTGAAGGTTTTATCGTCTTGCTTTTTTGTTCCTTTTCTATTTGTTTCAAATTCGTTTCCGACGCAGCAGAAAGAGCCTTAACATACAAAATACGTCTATCCTCTCCGGTTTGTATTAAAGATTCGGGGGACGAGTAGCTATCGGTTCCTGTTTTGTTTTCTGACACTATGGCTGTTTCTAGCGTTAGCTCACTTATTTTTTTTGTGAATGGTTCATTTGCGCAACTACTTCTGGACTCAGCCAAAAAATCTCTGTAGGAGAATGTGGCTCGTTTCCCAAATGCAAGGTCAGTTCATTGTTATGTACTTTTATAGAATCTCCTGGGATTCCGATGATTCTTTTAATGATTTCATCCGTAGAGGATCGCTGAATAGCGATGATGATATAACGTGTGAGTGCCGAAAACTTGTCTACGATCACAATATTGCCGTTGGCTAAATTGATGTTCTAGTAACTTGACGAAAGTGATAGCGATGAAGTGAATAAGTAAAAACGACACATAAAAGCAGCCATATTAAGATATATGGCCCTTTCTTTTTTTGAAGTTGACCATTTCCCAGGTATACAAGAAAACAATCCCCTTTTTTTACTTGAATGGTCCTGTTAGTTATTCCAAACGATTTTTTGGTTCTTTGACCTGTTCAACAAACTCGAGAATGGTCTGATGGGCATTTATTCGCGCATTTTCTAGTTCAAATAGTATGTAGACGCAAAAGGTCAATGCAATAGTTAGCAAACTGTTGATGATCAAAAGTTAAAAAAATGGTTTTTTCAATAATTTCAGTTTATAAATACTGATTTTTTAGATAAAATCGTATGGGCTTACAAACGACAAAAATTTGAAGTCTTGGCAAAAAAACGTGTTACTTCTATAGAAGTGTTACAAGAATTGAAATTTATGAGAAGAATCGATGCGATTGAATCAAAAAATCAATCAACGAAGTAACTACTTGTTGATTAATTCTAGCAAGCAATCATTGAAATCTACCAAGTGAGGAGCAGACTTACTTTTTACTTGGTAGTTTCTGGTGTTCCATTCTTTTTTTTGCACACTAAAAATAGTGTGCGATAGAAAAATTAGAGTGTGTTTGATAAAAAACAACATGAAAACCCTTTTATATCAAAGTGGTAAAGCGATTTCAAAGTTGGCACGATACTTGCATTATATAAAAATGTAAGAAGAAGAAAAGGAAGTGTTCAAAATGGAGAAAAGAACAATCATGCTTGTCTGCTCTGCAGGAATGAGTACAAGTTTATTAGTGACAAAAATGCAAAAAGCAGCAGAAGAAAAAGGTGTAGAAGCGGACATCTTTGCAGTTTCAGCATCAGAAGCTGATAGCCAACTAGAATCAAAAAATGTAGACGTTTTATTATTAGGGCCACAAGTACGTTTCATGCAAAGTCAATTTGCTGAAAAACTAGCACCAAAAGGGATTCCGTTAGATGTTATCAACATGCAAGACTATGGCATGATGAACGGGGCAAAAGTATTGGAACAAGCAGAATCATTGATCAATAAATAAAAACAAGAAAAAGAGGAAAGAAAATGGAAGATCAAAAAAATTTAGAAGCGATCATGGGTTTGATCATGTTCGGTGGCAACGCAAAAAGCGATGCAATGGAAGCGATTGCTGCTGCGAAAAAAGGTGACTTTGAATTAGCAGATGCAAAAATCAAAGATGCAGAAGAATCATTGGTTCAAGCGCATCATTCGCAAACAGGGTTATTAACACAAGAAGCACAAGGGGAACACATGGAAGTTACTTTGTTAACCGTTCATAGTCAAGATCATTTGATGACATCGATCGCGTTTACAGATTTAGCAAAAGAAATCATTGATCTATACCGTCGTATAGATGCTTAAATAAAAGTTTTTTAAAGGAGAAAAGAGGAAAAGATATGGATAGCTTTGTAGCATTTATGGAGAAACACTTTATACCAGTCGCATCAAAAATCGGTGCACAACGCCATTTAGTGGCCATTCGTGACGCTTTTATGGTCAGTATGCCATTAATGATCTTAGGCGCTTTAGCTGTAATGATCAATAACTTACCGATCCCTGGATTCCAAGAATTGATGAATTCGATTTTTGGTGGTGAAGCATGGAAAGGATTCGGTGCGGCTGCTTGGAACGGAACGTTTGCGATTCTTTCTGTTTTGATTGCGTTCTTATTAGCTTATCATTTAGCAAACGGTTACCGTAAAGATGGCGTATCTGCTGGAGTGATTTCATTAGGTTCATTCTTCGCACTAGGCGGCGCTTTAGGTATGAGTTCAAACGGATTATTTATTGCAATTATTGTCGGAATTATTTCAACAGAGATTTTTGTTCGTTTAAGTGGAAATGAAAAATTGATCATAAAAATGCCAGACGGAGTGCCACCAGCAGTAGCAAAAGCATTTGCGTCATTATTACCAGCAATGATCACGATCTCATTTTTCGCACTAATCGCTGCGATTTTTGCAGCATTCGGTGTTGCTGATATTGTTGGCGCATTCTACACGGTGGTTCAAGAACCATTTATGGGGCTTGCTAACTCTTACCCATCTGCATTATTGCTTGCATTTATTACACCGTTCCTTTGGTTCTTCGGATTACATGGAGCAAACATGGTCGATCCATTGATGCAAACCATCAATGCGCCAGCAATCCAAGCAAACGTCGAAGCGATTGCCAACGGTCAAAGTGCACCATTTATCGTCAATAAACCTTTTTTTGACAGCTTTGTCAATTTAGGTGGTACAGGTGCGACACTAGGATTACTGATTGCGATCTATTTAGTAGGACGTAGAAACAAACCTTATATGGTCGTAACGAACTTATCGATTGCACCAGGAGTATTCAATATCAACGAACCAACAATGTTTGGTCTACCAATCGTTTTGAATCCAGTGATGTTTATTCCATTTATTTTAACACCAATGGTTTTAGTAACTGTTGCGTACTTTGCGACATCAACAGGACTTGTACCAGCAGCGACAGTAATGCCACCATGGGTAACACCACCAGTGATCGGCGGATTTTTAGCAACAAACAGTCTTTCAGGCGCAGTGTTATCTGCGGTCAACTTACTGATTTCAATTCTGATCTATCTACCATTCGTTAAAGTAGCAACGATCCAAGAAATGAAAAAAGAATTGAACGCGTAAAAATAAAAAACGGAGAGCAAGTGATTGCTTTCCGTTTTTTGTGTTATTACTGTTATCATTGCTATTTTTCAGAAAGCAACGTATAGTTTTTGTAAGTATTTTTTTTGAATAGGAGGATAGCATATGAATACAACAGATATTCAAAAAAGGATCGAACGATTCCAAGTATATGGGAACACCCTTCCAGGAGCTAGGGTATATTTTCGCGAAGATTGGAAAACGCTTTATTTTGATTTAGATGGTAAACAGTTTGGGATGATGAGTCCAGAAGCGAATGAAAAAGCATTGATCACGTTAAAACATTTCCCAGAAAAAAACGAGGAATTACGAACGATGTACCCTGAGATCATTATACCTGGTTACTATGCCAATAAGAAACATTGGAATTCGATCATGTTAGGCAAAGATGAATTGTCAGACGAGGAAATCGAGAAAATGATTTTGATTTCTTATGAATTGGTACTAGCTAAATTCGCTAAAAAGAAACAAGAAGAAATCAAAAACTCAGTGATAGAAAGTGATTGAAAGCTTGAAGGGCATAAATCATTTTCTAGTCGATGAAAAAGGTCTGGAAATAGGGACACCCTATTTCCAGACGCTCAATAAAATTTGTGCAGATGGACTAAGAATGTTTGGATCGATGATTCGCCGCTACATTTTTGTCACAGAAATAATCAACATCATCGGACGTCTTAATTCGTCTTTCATACCAGGCATATCTAACATATGTGACGGTGGTATTGGTTCAAGCACATGGTTGATTTGAAAGCCATTAGACAATAATGTCTCAAGATAAGTTGTAATCGTTCGATGATATTTTTTTACAGAAGATCCTAGGAAGTTTGTGTCACGCTCCCTTTCGTCAAAATAATGATTAACTGGAAAGTGCATGATCTGACCGTTGTCTGTATAAATCCAGTCTTGCCGACCATCTGCTGTAAAAATAGGGTGTTCAACTGAAAAAAGAAATTGACCATTTGGTTTTAGAAAGTGATGGACATGCTGGACGAGTTGTTCCCAATTTTCTACATAATGGATAGCTAAAGAACTGAACACGAAATCAAATGAGTCTTTGGCAAACCGGATCGTTGAAATATCGTCTTGCATATAACTGATCGTGGTATCGTTTGTTCGAGCTCTAGCTTCTTCTAGCATCTTCTCAGACAAGTCGACACCAATGTTTTTTTTGCCCCTTGCGAAGCAGCGTAACGACAGTGCCACCCATAGCCACATCCAAGATCAAGGACTGTTTGTCCATGGAGGTTGGGGAAGATAGTTGCAAGCGTGGGCCATTCTCCAGCACCTTGTAAGCCATTTTTGCTACGAGGCATTTCTTTGTATTGGTCAAAAAATTGTTGATCATCGTAAATATTTGTCATGTTTGATTCCTCCATGTAATTTTTTTATTTGCTTAAACTACATGGAGTCCGTCTCTTTTGTGTGCAATCATCTCGCTCACTCCTTTGACATCTATTCTAGCTTAGGTCGGAAGAAGAAGCAAAAATTCAAACATAGATAAACATGCTTAGGCATCTGTTTTACACGACGCATGAATAATGAATGGAGGTTTAAAAGTTGAATATGTATCAATGGATCAAATTAAATGAACACCCAGAATTACTGGAAGAAACCGCAAGTTGGTTTTCCTCAAAGTGGGGCATTCCTGCTGAGGTTTATGCGGAAAGTATACGTACTGGAATCATCGAGAAGGAAAGTATTCCTCAATGGTATGTCATTCTCGATGAAAAAGGTGCAATCGTTGGAGGAGCAGGTGTCATCGAAAATGACTTCCACGACCGCCCAGATTTAGCACCTAATCTGTGTACTTTATATGTTGAACCGGAGCATCGGAATCAGGGATTAGCAAAATGGATATTAGAACAAACCAGAGAAGAGATGCATCGATTAGGATTCAAAAAACTTTATTTGATGACAGACCACACTTCTTTTTATGAACGATATGATTGTTCATTTTTAACTATGGTCAAGGAAGAAGGTGGAACAACTGCCCGGTTGTATCAAATCACTACAACAACATAAAGAGAAGCATGAGATGTTGAATCAAATCTCATGCTTCTCTTTTTTCGCTTGTTCTCTTCGTTGTTTCTTTTCATCGTAAATAAAGACATTTCGCACGATACGTAAGATGGGGCGAGTGGTCAAGAAGATGGCGCCTGCTAAATACAAGTAATTACTGTAATAATCAGGGATTTTCGTGAGTAAAGCAATACTCCCTAAGACATAAAAAATCCCTGTGAGTAAATCAACCGCTAAAGAAATCAATGTGTAACGATTTTGGAAATACAAGCGAAAACGCCGTCCGCGGATCTCAATATCTTCTTCTTTGCCAATCTCGACATCATGGGTATTTCGTTTGATTCTTGGCATATAAAATCACCTAACTAGTTTTTATTTCTACGGTTTCAAGACAACTTTGATATTTTTATCTTCTTTTTTATCAAAAATCTCGTATGCTCGAGCCGCTTCTTCTAACGGCATCGAATGAGTGATGATTTGAGTTGGATCAAACAGTCCTTCTGCAATCATGTCATAAATTTTTGGCATCAAATGGACAACTGGTGCTTGCCCATGTTTGACGTCAATATTGCGCATAAAGAATTCTTGAAGTGGATAGGAAGAAGCAGGTGTCATATAAACACCAGTGATTTGCACTGTACCAAATTTTTTGACCGCTTTAGCAGCCATTTGGATAGGTGAGATCGTTCCACTTTGTAAGCTAACTAAATTTTTAGCTTTTTCTTTTGTTGGCTCTAAACCATCCATTCCGACACAATCAATGATGACATCTGCACCGCCACGAGCTAACTCATATAAA
The DNA here is from genome assembly GCF_013394305.1 of Enterococcus mundtii. NCBI lineage: Bacteria > Bacillati > Bacillota > Bacilli > Lactobacillales > Enterococcaceae > Enterococcus > Enterococcus mundtii. The sequence goes on from NZ_AP019810.1 coordinate 1,954,970, forward strand.
TCATCTCCGGCTTGGTTCACATCGTCTAATAGATAGGTTTCGATTTGATTATAGCGGACTGCTTTGTCTAATCGGTGTTTGACTGGATCGACCGCAATGACACGTTTTGCTCCTGCCATCACAGCAAATTTTTGTGCAAATAAACCAACAGGACCTGAACCTAAGACGACGACTGTATCATCTTTTTTAACCCCTGCATTTGCAACGCTCCAATAAGCGGTGGGTAAAATATCAGATAAAAATAAAACTTTTTCATCAGGTAAATCATTATCTGGAACGATAAATGACGTAGAGTCGGCGAAAGGTACCCGAAGATACTCTGCTTGCCCACCCCAGTGATTTCCGTTCAATTTACCAAAACCGAATAATCCGCCGTATAATTCTTCCTGATTGGAATTATCACACTGACTTTCCATATGGTTTGTACAAAAATGGCAATGACCACAACTAATATTAAAAGGAATAACTACACGTTGTCCTTTTTTTAACTTTTTCACTTCAGAACCAACTTCTTCAACAATCCCCATAGGTTCATGTCCAACGACATAGCCTTTTTCCATAACGGATTCCCCATGGTGATAAAGATGGAGATCAGATCCACAAATCGCTGTCGCAGTGATACGGATGATTGCATCGGTTGGTGCTAAAATTTTTGGATCATCAACATTTCTAATTTCCATTTTTTGCTTTCCTTGCCAAGTGACTGCTTTCATCGTAGTGCTCCTCTCCTGTTTTCGTTAATAAAACTAACGATAGTTATTTATAAACTCATTCTAAGGGAATGTTACTTTTTTTCACAATGAAACGCGCTTTTAGTTTTAGTTTAAAACAATAAAATAACTTTTGACGAAAAAAGGAAGTTGTAGTTTTATTGACTGAAAGTTATAATTATAGTAGTTGATTTTCAACAAAATAAAACGTAAAAGAACAATTTTTTGTGCTGACCTAGGAAAGGAGAGAAATGAGAAATAGTCGATTAATCAAAATAATTATAGGAGTTGTGTGTACAGTCTGGCTCTTTTTTTTGTCGATTGGCGGACTTTTTTATACGTCTTTAGCAAATGAAGGATTTATGAATGAACAAATCAAACAAGCAAACTACATACAAAAGGTAACGAAAGAGATCAATGGTCGTGTCCAGAGCTATCACCAAGAAGCAAGAGTCACTCCAGAGGTGCTTGCCGACAGTATATCTGAGGAATTAGTCAAAAATAATATCGAGCATTTTGTCAAAGAAACTTATCGTGACAAGCAACCAAGCTTGATCCAAGAAACGGAGCTGGAAGAACATATCAAAGAGACGATCCATACATATAAAACAGAACATGAGATCAATATTGAAGAAGGGATTGCGGGAGAAGAACTCGCTTTACATATGATCGGCGGGATCTTTGAACGAAGTGTCCAACCAAGTTATCTGCATCTTTTTATTCGAGGAATCAATGACCTGAGCCACCAGGTACTTCACTATGCTTGGGGCATTGTGAGTGTGAGCTTATTGATCTTAGCAGGGTTCATTTATTTCAATCCAGGCTCTATCCGTTCGCGTATCAAAAAATTTGCGTGTAGTCTGATGGGCGCTGGACTGATAAGTCTAGCATTTGCCGCAACTTTATACTATGCGCAGATTTTGCAGACGGAGGAGCAAATGGAGTCACTTCAAGGCTTGATGCGAATATATCTCACTAACTTTACCCTGATTGTTTTATTGATCGGAGGAAGTGAGATTGTTGTGGGCGCCTTCGCATGGCTCCTTGCAAAAAGAGAAAACAAAAAAAGAACTGTCGGACAAAATCAAAAATAGCGAAAAAACAAAAGTCTTCCTCCTATTTCCATAGGTGGAGGACTTTTGTTTTAGGACTGAAGTAGCACAGGAAAGTGAATTCCTTTAGTGAACCTCAATCAAACATTTTTTTCGCTGCACGCATCAACGTAGGGATATCTTTGTCATAACGTGGTGTTTTCACCAAACGTGACATTGGAATACCTGCAAAATGGAATGCCGCAATTTCTCCTGAACGAACAGCACTTTGTTCGGTAAAGATCATTTGATAAGGCTGTTCAACGAACTCACCAGTAAAGGCAAGGTTTGTTGAATGTTTAGGAATGACTTTTGGTCGATCACTTTTCGCACGATTGTTAAATAAGGCAGAAGCATATGGCATGTAAACTGGAATATTATTGATGACACTATCGTAGATTTCGGTTTCTTTTTCGCGAATGTTTACTGGACCAGGATCAACTTTTGAAAGCTGACCAAGTAATTCTTCTAACATTTCTTTTCCGTTCATTTTAATATACTCTTTGTCGACAAATTCACCACGACGTCTTGGATACAAGAAGTAGCCCCAAATCACTGTTTCATTCGGTTTTTGTGAAGTGAAATGCGGTTGGTGATGCACGACGATAGACATATTGACATCTTTTTGACCAAGTGGGGTAATCGGTGTTGTTGAAATAAATGAATTCAACGCATTACCTGGTTCTTGTGTCGTGATACGTGTGATCTCATTTAGCAACACATGATTTTTCGTTGTCAACGTAAAGCTGACCCATTCACTTGCATCACGATCTGCGAAAAATTTATCTGGATTGCCTAAATTGTAGAATTTTTCACTGGCTTTTTTCCACAAACTCGAAGCAGCACCGTAATCCATATTTTCCTCTGCGGGTGTTTCGTAGTCGCCAAGTGTTGCCGAATCAGTGATCGAACCATTTGTAAATAATACGCCAGTATCTCCATCAACAACGACATGTTCTTCTTCTTGTGTTTTTGTATTGATCATCTTCAAGCCAGTCACAGTGATTTCATCTTGCATCGCTGTTTCTTTGAATTCCCAGTCAACGACACGACGATTCAAAATGATTTTACAACCTTGTTCTTTCAAATAATTGATCAGTGGCAACATAATACTTTCGTATTGATTATAGCGTGTTCGATTGACCCCAACTAAATGCTCGATTTGAGTAAACTCATAAATCATTTGGTGCATATAGCGACGTAATTCTTGTGCAGAACTACGTGTTCGAAAAGCAAAAGTCGTTTCCCACATAAACCAGAAGTTTGTTTCAAAGAAATGGGGATCATCTTTGAAATACTCAGCAATCGTCACATTATCTAATTTTTCTTCTTCTGAATCAGGCATGGCGATTAGTTTCGTTAATAATACGCGATCTTTATTATTGAAGCCTAATTTACCGCCATCAACGATTCCCTTGCCACCTTCCAATAAGCGAGCTTTATCAAATGTCGGATGTTTGGCATCGAAATCTCGTGTATCTTCTTCGGCTGTCATGCCCGGTTCTGTGGCAGAAGGGATACGACTGAGTAGATCCATCAAATCGACATACGTACGGTAATTCAGCATACGTCCACCACGTGCAACGTAGCCTTTTTGATTTTCTAATGGGTGATTTTTGTTCCAATATTCATCAGTCACTGTGTCCACAGGAGCGCCATCATTTGATCCATGGTCATCTAAGGAGTAGAAAGTGATTTGATCTCCACGCCATTTGCCTTCTTGGATCAAATAAACAGCAGCTGCCATATTCGCGATTCCTGCACCAATCATAATTGCTTTCTTTTTTTGCATCATGCGTTCCTCCAATATTTACCAATTCATTTTCACAGCGATTTTTCTAGATGGATTCAAATTCATCATAAAGGTGACGATCATCTTCTAGTAAGCCTGTTTTTTTGCCAAGATAAACAGCACCTATAGCGACTAGTCCTAAGCCAATGCCTACTTTCAACCATTTCTTGCTCATAAAAAAACCTCCTTTTGGTTTGTGAACTGTTTCTACTTCAAAGCATAAAGCGTTTAGAAAAATAAGCCAAATGATAGGGTAAGGAAGCAACCTGGATTTTTGACAGTTTAGAGGAAGTGTCTGTTTTTCACAATAAAGTGTAAGAAAATGTTAAATGAATCAAAGAAGAATTAGTGACGATCACTGAGGCAAAAAAGGGGAAAGAGATAATGGCTGAAAAAAATAGAACCAACATTTGCTGATTTCTTGAAAAAACTTCGTAGTTTCTGGTTTAGAGAGAAAGAATATGTTTCATCGACTAATAGATACAAGTAATTGAATCTCATTTTTGTTATTTAAAAAAAGGTGGTTTGATTATTTAAAATATTCTTCCAGTGGATAATCAACTAGGATCAGTCATTTTGGTTTTTTTTATTATTATGATGATTTTGAGAAAAGAGTGTGATAGGATGAATGAAAAGGGTATCATAGTTGTTTTTGTATAGTTTTTAGACGGATGAAGTCAAAAAAAGCGCCGAGACAGCGCTTGCTCCTAGAAGCTGATGACGAACAAAGCCTTATTTTAACTTGCTATATTGAATTGAATGCTACCAATGGTTTTATTATAGCATAGATTGTCAGACTTACAACAATATTTTTGATTTTGTTTTTTTATCATGTTGAGAGGTGAGGATTTAAGTATGGAAAAAGAGTATACGATTGGATTAGATATTGGGACAAATTCGGTTGGATGGGCAGTGTTGACGGATGATTATCGATTAGTCGCAAGAAAAATGAGTATTCAAGGAGACTCGAATAGAAAGAAAATAAAAAAGAATTTTTGGGGTGCACGTTTATTCGAAGAAGGTAAAACTGCACAATTTCGACGGATCAAACGAACGAACCGTCGTAGGATCGCACGAAGACGTCAAAGAGTTTTAGCATTACAAGATATTTTTGCAGAAGAGATACATAAAAAAGATCCCAATTTTTTTGCTCGGCTAGAAGAAGGAGATCGTGTGGAAGCAGACAAACGATTTGCTAAGTTTCCTGTTTTTGCTACATTGTCGGAGGAAAAAAATTATCATCGTCAATATCCGACCATCTACCATTTGAGGCATGATCTAGCAAACTCAAAAGAACAAGCAGATATTCGTTTAGTGTACTTAGCGATTGCCCATTGCTTGAAGTACAGAGGGCACTTTTTGTTTGAAGGAGAATTAGATACTGAAAATACCTCGGTAACCGAAAATTATCAGCAATTTTTACAAGCATACCAACAGTTCTTTCCAGAACCTATAGGAGATTTGGATGATGCTGTCCCTATTTTGACAGAGCGGCTATCTAAGGCAAAACGAGTGGAAAAAGTATTAGCTTATTATCCATCTGAAAAAAGTACTGGAAATTTTGCTCAATTCCTTAAACTAATGGTCGGAAATCAAGCAAATTTTAAAAAGACGTTTGATTTAGAAGAAGAAATGAAGTTGAATTTTACTCGTGATTGTTATGAAGAGGATTTAAATGAACTGCTAGAAAAAACAAGTGACGATTATGCAGAATTATTTTTAAAAGCGAAGGGTGTGTATGATGCGATTTTACTTTCGCAAATCCTTTCTAAGTCAGATGATGAAACGAAAGCTAAGTTGTCTGCGAATATGAAGTTGCGCTTTGAAGAGCACCAACGAGACCTTAAACAATTAAAAGAACTAGTCCGTAGAGACTTACCTAAAAAGTACGATGATTCCTTTAAGAATCGCAGTAAGAATGGATACGCTGGGTATGTCAAGGGGAAAGCGACACAAGAAGATTTTTATAAATTTCTAAGAACAGAACTAGCTGGATTAGAGGAAAGCCAATCAATCATGGAAAAAATTGATCTAGAGATCTATCTATTGAAACAACGTACCTTTGCAAATGGGGTGATTCCTCATCAAATCCATTTAGTTGAAATGAGAGAAATTATGGATCGGCAGAAACGTTTTTATCCTTTTCTAAAAGGGGCACAAGGAAAAATCGAGAAACTACTGACGTTTCGAATCCCATATTACGTAGGACCGTTGGCACAAGAAGGTCAAAGTCCTTTCGCTTGGATCAAACGTAAGAGTCCGAGCCAAATCACTCCATGGAATTTTGCAGAAGTGGTTGATAAAGAAAATTCAGCCATTGAATTTATTGAGCGAATGACAAATCAAGATACGTATTTACCAAAGGAAAAAGTTTTACCAAAACAAAGTTTGATTTATCAAAGATTCATGATCTTCAATGAATTGACAAAAGTCAGTTATACGGATGAACGTGGCAAATCTCACTATTTTTCAAGTGAACAAAAACGCAAGATTTTTAACGAGTTGTTCAAGCAACATCCAAGAGTAACAGAAAAACAATTGAGGAAATTTTTAGAGTTGAACGAGCAGATCGATTCAACTGAAATCAAAGGAATTGAAACGTCATTCAATGCTTCTTATAGCACCTATCATGATTTGTTGAAATTATCAGATCAGATGGATACATTATTAGATGATCCCGATATGACAACGATGTTTGAAGAAATTATCAAAATTTTGACGATTTTTGAAGACAGAGAAATGATTAGGGAACAACTGAAACCGTACGAAACTGTCTTAGGTCTTCCAGCTATCAAGAAATTAGCAAAAAAACATTATACTGGTTGGGGACGGCTATCGGAAAAAATGATCCAAGGAATGCGAGAGAAGCAGTCCCGGAAAACCATTCTTGATTATTTGATCGATGATGATGATTTTCCTTGCAATCGTAATCGAAATTTCATGCAACTAATCAATGATGATCATCTTTCGTTTAAAGAAACGATTGCTAATGAATTGATCATGAGCGACTCAAACGTATTGCTTGATCAAGTGAAGGCTATCCCAGGAAGTCCTGCGGTCAAAAAAGGGATTTGGCAAAGTATCAAAATCGTCGAAGAAATCATTGGTATCATCGGTAAGGCACCTAAGAACATAGTGATTGAAATGGCACGTGAGAATCAAAGAACAAGCCGTTCAAGACCCCGCTTAAAAGCCTTAGAAGAAGCATTGAAGAATATCGACAGTCCATTGTTGAAAGACTATCCAACAGATAATCAAGCGCTACAAAAAGATCGACTGTATTTATATTATTTGCAAAATGGAAAAGATATGTATACAGGTGAACCACTAGAGATTCATCGTTTATCAGAATATGATATTGACCATATTATTCCTAGAAGTTTTATTGTTGATAATTCTTTAGATAATAAGGTCCTAGTTTCATCAAAAGTCAATCGTGGAAAGTTAGATAATGCCCCGGACCCACTTGTTGTCAAAAGAATGCGATCACATTGGGAAAAGCTACATCAAGCAAAATTGATCAGTGACAAAAAACTAGCCAATCTTACAAAACAAAATCTGACCGAGGCAGACAAGGCAAGATTTATCCAACGCCAGTTAGTCGAAACAAGACAGATAACGAAACATGTTGCCAATCTGTTACATCAGCATTTTAATTTACCAGAAGAAGTAAGTGCGACTGAGAAAACAAGTATCATTACCTTGAAATCAACGTTGACAAGCCAATTCCGTCAGATGTTCGATATTTATAAGGTGAGAGAGATCAATCATCACCACCATGCCCACGACGCTTATTTAAACGGAGTAGTCGCAATGACTTTACTAAAAAAATATCCTAAGTTGGCACCAGAATTTGTCTACGGAAGTTATATCAAAGGGGATATCAACCAGATCAATAAAGCAACTGCAAAAAAAGAATTCTATTCTAATATCATGAAATTTTTTGAAAGTGAAGAAATCATTTGTGATGAGCAAGGTGAAGTGATTTGGAATAAAAAACGTGATCTCTCAACAATCAAGAAGACGATTGGCGCACACCAAGTGAATATCGTTAAGAAAGTAGAAAAACAAAAAGGTGGATTCTATAAGGAAACAATTAATTCAAAAGCGAATCCAGAAAAACTAATTCCAAGAAAAGCATCATTAGATCCTTTGAAATATGGTGGCTATGGTAGCCCACTTGTGGCATATACGGTGATTTTTATCTTTGAAAAAGGAAAACAGAAGAAGGTAACCAAAGGAATCGAAGGAATTACCGTTATGGAACAATTGAGATTCGAACAAGACCCACGAGAGTTTCTAAAAACAAAAGGCTATGAGGGCGTAAAACAATGGCTGATATTGCCTAAATATATATTATTCGAAGCACAAGGTGGATATCGGAGAATGATTGCGAGTCATCAAGAAACGCAAAAAGCTAACTCATTGATTTTACCTGAAAATCTAGTTACATTGCTTTATCATGCAAGACATTACGATGAAATCAATCATAAAGTGAGTTTTGATTATGTCAATGCGCATAAAGAAGGGTTTAATGACATTTTTGATTTTATCTCTGACTTTGGGGTGCGTTATATTTTGGCTCCTCAACATCTTGAAAAAATAAAAGTTGCCTATGAAAAAAATAAAGAGGTAGATCTGAAAGAAATGATAGATGCTATTTTATCTTTATTGAAATTTACGTTATTTGGTGCTTCTGTTGAGTTTAAGTTTTTTGATATTAAGATATTAAAAAGATATAAGAGTTTGACCGACATTTGGGAAGCAACCATTATCTACCAATCGGTTACTGGATTATATGAAAGGCGAGTGGAGGTAAGGAAGTTATGGGATGGAGAACGCTTGTAATCAATACACATTCAAAATTGACCTATACAAACAATCATTTGATTTTTAGGAACGCAGAAAGAACAGAAAAAATCCACTTGTCAGAAATCGATGTTCTATTATTAGAAACTACGGATATCACGATTACTACAATGTTGCTCAAGCGTTTAGTGGATGAAAAAGTCCTTGTCTTGTTCTGTGATGACAAACGATTACCTACTGCAAAATTGCAGCCATTTTATAGTCGGCATGATAGCAGTTTACAATTGACTCGGCAAATCGAATGGAAGAAAGATGACAAAGCGAGTGTTTGGACTGAGATCATCACACAGAAAATCAACAATCAGCAACGTTTTTTAGAAAAGCGTTTATTTACTGAAAAAGCAGAAGCAATTGCTCAGTTGACTGCCAGTTTACAATTACTAGATCCAACCAATCGAGAAGGCCATGCAGCCAGAATTTATTTCCAAACATTGTTTGGAAATAAATTCACTAGAGAAGCAGACAATGCAATCAATGCTGGATTAGATTATGGATATACTTTATTGATGAGTCTATTTGCTCGAGAAATCGTCAAGAATGGTTGCATGACTCAATTTGGGTTGAAACATGCCAATCAGTTTAATGACTTTAACTTAGCCAGTGATTTAATGGAGCCGTTTCGCCCATTAGTCGATCAAATCGTGTACGAGGTACGTGAGAAAGAATTTCCAATAATCAAACGCAGATTATTCGATCTGTTCTTAACGAATTATTCTTATGAGAAAAAAGAGATGTTCCTGACAAATATCGTTGCAGATTATACAAAGAAAGTAATCAAAGCATTAAATAAAGAAGCGAAAGGAGTTCCACACTTCGGAATATGAGTTATCGCTATATGAGAATGATATTAATGTTCGATATGCCAACTGAAACCGTCGATGACCGCAAAGCTTATCGTCGTTTTCGAAAATTTTTGATCAGTGAAGGCTTCATCATGCATCAGTTTTCCGTCTATAGTAAACTCCTGCTTAACAATACCGCCAATCAGGTAATGATCGGTCGTTTAAAAGGGAATAATCCTAAGAAAGGGTTGATCACGATCCTTACAGTAACAGAAAAGCAATTTGGTCGAATGATTTATTTGACTGGTGAAAAAGATCAAAGTATCGGGAATCTAGATGACCGAGTGATCTTTTTAGGAGAGGAGTTCAATGATGAATCTTAATTTTTCATTACTTGATCAGCCAATGAAATTTGAGCATGCGAATTTTTTTATCATAGAAGACGTGACGGTGTTTGCTAAAATGATCCAACAGCTGTACACCTATAAAGAAAATGGTGAAGTGAAGTTATTCAATGAACGGCATGAAACGATTAAAGAAAGCGAATTGATGATGATAACAGATATTTTGGGCTTTGACATCAATTCAGCCGCGACACTGAAATTGATTTATTCAGATTTAGAAAGACAATTGAACGAAAAGCCAGAAGTGAAGTCGATGATCACTAAATTGACAGATACGATCAGTGAACTGATTGAGTATGAATTATTAGACCATGAGATGGACTTGGAAAGTGATGAGATCACGATTTTAGAATTATTCAAGGCGTTAGGAGTCAAAATAGAAACGACGAGTGATACGATTTATGAAAAAATAATCGAGATTTTACAAGTATTTAAGTATCTGACAAAAAAGAAACTATTAATCTTTATCAATGTTTGTTCGTATTTAACGTTGAAAGAAATAGAAGAAATACGATCTTATATTTCTTTATGTAACATGGATGTTCTTTTTATCGAACCAAGAAAAATTGCAGGAATCACACAAACAATCTTAGATAATGATTATTTTTTAATAGATGGTAGTATGGTAGAATAAAAGAAAATAAGTATTCAATTCTGAAGTTTTGCTATGAACGAATCGCGCGATTACGAAACTTTGTCAGAAAAAATTTTTTCTACGAGGTTTTAGAGCTATGTTGAATTGAATGCTTCCAAAACACACCACCAACACACGCCACATCACAAGGCGTTTTAGAGCTATGTTGAATTGAATGCTTCCAAAACTCAAGTTTCTTCTTCACTACTAAAGGTTTTGTTTTAGAGCTATGTTGAATTGAATGCTTCCAAAACTGTGCTGATATTGAAGGAGTGGAAAGCTTCGTTTTAGAGCTATGTTGAATTGAATGCTTCCAAAACTTTTCATCTTGATATAAAGTAGGCTTATATGTTTTAGAGCTATGTTGAATTGAATGCTTCCAAAACCAATTGATGAAATTGAACCAGCAACAGTAGGTTTTAGAGCTATGTTGAATTGAATGCTTCCAAAACTGGTTATCAATATACGTTAAAACTTTGTCTGTTTTAGAGCTATGTTGAATTGAATGCTTCCAAAACTAAATTATTTGGTGCATGTGACTACGTAACGTTTTAGAGCTATGTTGAATTGAATGCTTCCAAAACGATGTACTTGACGACGAAGGCAATCCAATTGTTTTAGAGCTATGTTGAATTGAATGCTTCCAAAACGGGCAAGTGACTGGCGTGTAGCTGGTATAGGTTTTAGAGCTATGTTGAATTGAATGCTTCCAAAACCCCATTGATTGAAGCAATGATAAAATCTCGGTTTTAGAGCTATGTTGAATTGAATGCTTCCAAAACGGCATATAGCCGTCTAGTTCTCTCCATTCAGTTTTAGAGCTATGTTGAATTGAATGCTTCCAAAACAACATACTTCATTAATGATCCTAAAAAGTCGTTTTAGAGCTATGTTGAATTGTCTGCCATTACTAGCTATACTGGATCTCAGTAAAAAGATGATAGTGGGATTCACTAATAAAAAGTACAGAGTCAGAAGAAAACACAGACACTTGTGTTTTCTTTTTTTGCTCAAACTGGACGAAACTCTTTACTCTTAGTAGGATAGGAGTAGAAGAAAAAGTGGGGTGTAAAGATGTTTAGTGAAACGTTGGTCCATTTGTTGGAATGGGTGACTGCGATTTTGAATATTTTCTCGATTTTAGTCTTGTTGGTTGGAATTTTTTTAGTTTTAAAAAATTTGATGTTGGAACGTCCATTGATTAAAGATTATGCGACACGTAATCGGCGCAATGCGGATATTCGAAAACTACTAGCTAGTTACATTTTGTTGAGTTTAGAAGTACTGATCGTGGCAGATCTCATCGAATCTGTCATTAAACCAACTTGGACAGACATTTTAAAATTAGCATTGATCATTATCATTCGCACGATCATCTCTTATTTCTTAAATTTAGAAATTGCGAGTCATGTATCGCATGAAAGAAGGGAAGTTTGATGGAGATCAGTTGGATGACACTGCTTTATCCATATCTTGAATGGTTGGTCTTGATTTTAGATATTTTTGCCATTGTGGTCTTATTATGGGGAGGCTTTCTTTCAATCAAAGATTTTTTGAAAGATTCCTTGAATCCGTCATTCAAACAAAATGAACGGATTCATCAAAATAATGGCATCAAAAAAATGCTGGGTGGGTATATCTTGTTGAGTTTAGAGATATTGATTTCTGCTGGGATCATCGAGTCGATCATCAAACCGACATTACAAGATATTTTTCAGTTGGCCGCATTAGTTGTGATTCGTACGATCATCTCTTACTTCTTGAATAAAGAAATCGGCCCAGCAGATGTCTAAGTTTGCATCATCATAGGCAGAATGGGTAAATGATATTAGTGATCACGTCTCTTAAAATTGAATAGTTTTTCAGAAAGTAACGATTATAAAAAAGCTAGAAAAGCTAAAATCTTGTAGGATGAATTTTTGGTTTTCTAGCTTTTTTTATGGAACTGTCTAGCTTTTCACACACTTTATACGACAGAATAAATGTGTGCAAGAGTTACTATTACGAAAGTATGCCTTCCTCATGAACTACTTTTTACAAGCAGTATAATTGCTTGTTCCACTGTTTCGACTGAGATTGGAATAATTTGTTCCATGGACAAGGCCACAGGTGTGTAGAGTGTACGTTCACACAACAGCCGGTTAGATGAGGCTGCCACAAAATCGATAGCTTCTTTACTTAATTGTTTATAAATCATTGGCTCGACGGAAATGTCACATGTCGTAACAGCCTCTAAAGCTTCGCGATAAATCAGGTATTTGATATCTGAGTTGGTCACGATCCGCACAGTTAATTTTTGTTTATCTAAGCGTAAAATGCCAGTCAATTCAATAACGAATGACCGCAGACAATTTGGATTGATCTTTAATTGATAAGGAAGTGCATGGCTCCAATCGCTAACGATCCGTTTTACTTCTTCAAATAACTCTCGTTGTTCATCGGTCAATAAATGAAATTTTTCAGGTAAGAACAATTGATAGTTTTTCCAAGCAGAACGCAAAATACGTATCAAAGCACGTTCAAAAGCTTTGTTTCCAAGAAAAGCATGATCAAAATGTTGTTCAAATTGTTGGATCAATTGTTTTGTCTCTGGATTATTTTCAATAAAGACCTGATGCAGTTGGGCAAAATCCTGCTCGATTGCTTCATAAGAATCAAATCCATAATCACATAAATTGAAGAGTATCAGAATAAAATAAAATTCATTTGGTTGAAAAAATTGCTTAAACGGACTTTCTTCCCAAGCTGCAAGAACGAAATGATAAATCGGTCTCTTTTTGATTTCATCGATGAAGGATTGATCGATTGATAGCGGGGCGTCTTTTTGATAGAACAGACTGATCAGAAAGCCTGTTTGCAAAATCTCTTGGGTATCCCGATCATAGATCCGCCCACTTTTTTTCGTGACTGCTTGAATAAACTCTTGCGCTTGGACATCAAAGGAGCAAGGAAGAGAGAGGTCAGGCAATGTGCCTGTCCGATAGCTCACATTTAGCAAAACCAAGCGTCTTTCGATGTCAGTAAAGTGAGGGGAATGATGTTCAATGGCGATATCGCATGCTTGAAAGTAGTCTAACACTTGTTTCTTCAATGCGTAAGCTTTGCTGACTGAAACAAATTCGAGTTCGGTCAATTGGATATAATCTGGTTCATCTTCTAAGTAAAGAAGGCAAGTTTTTAAAAATAAAGACGGCCGAGAGAGTCGTTGCATCAATTGGAAGCGAGAAGTTGTTGGTGCGAAGTATAAAGAATAGGTTTCTTTTTCTTTTGATTGATAAATGATTTGGTCGCTCAATTCTCTACTTAATGATTTGATATCATTCAACAGAGTGGTTTGACAAACATGTAACAAAGTAGCTGTCGTTGGAAGATGGACTTCCTTATTTACATAAAACTGTCCACAAAGAAAGAGTTGGCGTAAGAGATTTTTCTCAAGATAATGTTCAATCATGGGGAATCCTCCCTATTTGTATAGTCATGCACAAGCACTTAGCTATTATGCCATGTTTTTTGTAGATACGCATCTATCACCCAATCTTTCTTAGCAAACAAGATGCTAAATTTACTTATTTTTGTTATTGTATCTGTTTTAATTAAAAAAATTGGGAACTGATTGATAAAAAGAACCAAATAGAAAAAACAAATATGAATATTTTTCAACGAATAAGTACATTTGATTTCTTTTTTTTTGTTCGTGACTTAAACGTTATAATCAATAAATTGAACCATTCTTAGATAGGGAGTTTAGTCACATCGTTCGTTTTTTTGAGCTAAAAATACAGAATAATCAGACTTTATTTTTTTTGTCTTCAAAGTAAGAAATATAAAGATATGTTATTAAAAAAATTTTTTTAAAATTTGAGCGTATAGTCAAACACGTAAACTGATCAAGCAACAACAGCCGGCTGATTATTTCCTGTGATCAGGTAACAAGAGAGGAGAAATGAATCATGAAAGATATGGACATCAAAGCCGTCTTTATTGGCGACAAAGCAGAAAATGGTCAAGTGTATAAAATGTTATTGAATAAGATGGTGGATGAACATTTAGGTTGGCGTGAAAATTATTTGCCAGCTGACCTTCCCGCAATCAGTGAAGCAGACAAATCAACAACATCTTATCTTGCGACTCGACAACATATGATGGAGGTCTTAGATGAAGTCAGTGAACGAATGCGTGCCGGTTCAATTCCTTGGCATTCAGCCGGACGTTATTGGGGACAAATGAATGCAGAAACATTGATGCCAGCTTTGTTGGCTTATCACTTTGCGATGCTTTGGAATCCTAATAACGTGGCATTGGAATCCTCAATGGCCACGTCACAAATGGAAGCAGAAATCGGAGAAGACTTTGCGAAGCTGTTCAGTATGCCGAATGGTTGGGGCCATCTGACAGCGGATGGTTCAATTGCGAATTTAGAAGGTCTATGGTATGCCCGTTGTATCAAATCGATTCCTTTAGCGGTCAAAGAAACTTACCCTGAAAAAGTGAAAGACCTATCGGATTGGGAATTACTTAATCTATCTGTAGAAGAAATCTTAGAAATGATCGAAACATTTACTGATGAAGAATTAGATCGAGTCAAAGCTGCATCTTCACGAAGTGGGAAACACATCCAAGAATTGGGCAAATGGCTTGTTCCTCAAACCAAACACTATTCATGGATGAAAGCATTAGATATTTGTGGTGTCGGGTTGGATCAAATGATCGCGATCCCCGTTGATGACTGCTACCGAATGGATGTCCAAGTATTGGAAAAGACGATTCGTGAACTAGCTATCCAACATATCCCCATCCTAGGTGTGGTCGCTGTTGTAGGTACAACAGAAGAAGGACAAGTCGATCGTGTCGATCAAATTGTTGAACTTAGAGAAAAATTGAAAGATGAAGGCATTTATTTCTACCTTCACGTGGATGCAGCTTATGGTGGCTATGCCCGTTGCTTGTTCATGAATGAAGCGTATGAATTTGTACCTTACGCATCATTAGCAGAATTTTATGAAGAACATCATGTTTTCCATCATGAAGTGAAAATCGAACGAAGTGTTTATGAAGGATTCAAGGCAATCAGTGAAGCCGAATCAGTGACTGTTGATCCCCATAAAATGGGCTATGTACCTTATGCGGCAGGAGGAATCACGATCAAACATAAAAGTATGCGGAATATCATCTCTTATTTTGCACCTTATGTGTTTGAAAAATCCGTTAAAGCACCAGATATGTTAGGTGCTTATATTTTAGAAGGTTCAAAAGCTGGGGCAACGGCTGCGGCAGTTTGGACGGCACACCGAGTTCTGCCTTTGAATGTCACTGGCTATGGTCAATTGATTGGTGCATCGATCGAAGCCGCTCAACGTTTCCGAGAATTTCTTGATCAATTAAGCTTTACTGTCAATGGGAAAACAATCGAAGTCTATCCATTGAATCATCCAGATTTCAATATGGTCGATTGGGCATTCAAAGTCCAAGGTTGTACAGATTTAAAAGAAATCAACCGTTTGAATGAAGAAATGTTTGATGTGTCCTCTTATATGGAAGGTGATGTGTACGCAGAACGCTTTATCACTTCTCATACGACCTTCACGCAAGCGGATTATGGCGATTCTCCAGTAGCATTTGTTGAAAGCATGGGTGTTCCAAAAGAGGAATGGCAAAAAGAACAACAAGTTACTTTGTTGCGAGCTGCGATCATGACTCCGTATTTAACCGATGACAACATCTTTGCTTATTATACCGAAGCCATCAAACACGCAATGGAAGAAAAACTAAGAGAAGTTCTTGCGTAGTTTTAGTGATAGAAAGAAGGATCAATCATGACAGACTCAAAATCTACCAAACAACTGTCAACGTTAACGTTTATTGGGATGACTTGCGCTTTAGTCGCAAGCGTCCGCAATATTCCTGATGTCGCTGCCACTGGTTGGACGATGTTGTTTTATATGTTAGTTGCTGTACTCTTTTATGCGTTTCCGATCTCTCTGATCTCAGGAGAGTTTGCAGGGATGTTTCCTCAAAAGGGAGGGCCAGAACTGTGGGTCTCTCAATCCCTCGGTAGAAAATGGGGATTTGTCGTCTCTTGGCTTTTATGGGTTCAAATGTTTCCAGGGATGGTCATGGTTGCCTCAGCACTTGCCCCATTGTTTGGCAACATGGTCAATAACGTCCCATTGGGCTTGAATAGTAAATTCACATTGCTCGTGATTTTAGTCGTTTATTGGATCATCACACTATTGAACTTAAAATTCGACATGGCAAAAATTGGCGGGAAAATCGGTGTCTGGTTGGGGTTGTATGTCCCGTTGGCATTGATGCTCCTATTAGGTGCCGCAGCATGGATCAAGATCGGTATTATGCCAAATGGAACATTAGGGAAATTTTCTTGGGATCTTTTAGTTCCCGATCCAAGTACTGCAAAATCATTCGTTTATTTTGCACCGATCATGTTCATTTTTACTGGAATCGAAATGTCTTCTGTTTATATCACTCGATTGGCACATCCAGTTAAAACTTATATACGCGGTATTTTCGCTGCGTTAGTCTTTTTATTTGTGGTAAATACGCTGAATGCGTTAGTCGTTGCCAATGTGGTACCAAAGGGTCAAATGGAGTTGAATAATATTGCTCAATCCATTTCGATCGATTGCCAAATTCTTGGCTTGTCACATATGATTGTGAACCTATTCAGCTTACTTGTATTTGTCGGTGTCGCTGTACAATTGTCTGCTTGGGCTTCTGGTCCAGCCAAAACTGTTACAGAAAGTGCAAGAAAAGGCGCGTATCCTCCTCGTTTCAATTTTTGGAAAACCAATGAATTTGATGTGTCAAAAGCGGTGATCTTGACACAATCCATTATCATTTCTGTATTTGCACTATTCTATTTATTGATTCCCGGAGTCAATCAAGCATTTTTGATGTTAGTAAATGCAACGACAGTGATTTATTGTATCGTCTATCTTATCATGGGTGTCGCATTCTTACGTTTTAGAAAAACAAATCCAACTATCCCTCGTCCATTTCGCATCGGTAAAAAAGAGGGAAATGGGAATCTCGGTGCATGGCTTGTTGTGTTAGTCTTATTTGCAGCAATCGTTTTTTCTGTCGGACTTACATTAAAAGCTGGTACATGGATCAACTTTGTGGCTGTCGCATTGATCAGCGGCATTCTTTTTGTTGCCCCATTATGTATCGAAAAAATTAGAAAACCTTCTTGGGAACAAGAAATAAAGAACAAATTGAGTGAACAAAAATCAACGAAGCAATCGGAGTAAAGGCAAAAATTTTCGTTTGAAAAGCAAACCTAGAAACCTGGCTCATATTAAATCACACTAATTATTTCATGTTTGCCTGAAATAATCGACATAAGAAACCCTCCTTTTTACGTATAATAAGTATTATCAAATGAAATATAGGAGGGATTGCCGATGACATGGTACAAAGAAACTGCTGAAGAAACAATGAATAAATTAAAGACGACCAAAGATGGTCTTTCAAATCAAGAACGTACCAGTCGTTTAGAAATACAAGGAAGAAATGAAATAGAGGTAAAAAAGAAAGTCAGTCCGCTTCGGAAATTTTTGAAGCATTTTACGGATTTGTTGATGATCATCCTTATGGTGGCTTCTGTCTTGAAGTTTTTAACGGGTGATTATATTGAAGGTAGTATTATTTTACTTGTAGTGATCATCAATAGTTTTGTTGGTTATTGGCAAGAAAGAAAAGCAGAAGAGTCACTCAATGGGCTAAAAAGTTTAATGAGTCAAGACGCAGTGGTTCTTTCTGAAGGCGTCAAGAAAAGTATTCCTGCCACTGAGATCGTGCAAGGGGATATAGTTAGTTTAACAGCTGGAGATGTCGTGCCTGCCGATATTCGTTTAGTCGAAACATATGGTTTGATGATCGAAGAAGCTGCGTTGACCGGTGAATCCGATGCGGTCGAGAAAATAAGTGAGCCGTTAGTCGACGAATTAGGCGCAGGAGATCAACTCAATATGGCTTTTTCAGGTACACTTGTCCAAGCTGGATCGGCACTTGGTGTCGTCGTTGAAACAGGGAATACGACGGAGATTGGAAAAATCAATCAAGCATTACAATCAGTCCAACAACAAACAACCCCTTTGGTTCGCAAGATCCATCAGTTAAACAAGCAAATCTTCAGAGGAATCGTTTTTCTAAGTTTATTCTTGATTTTCTTTACCTCATTTAGGTATGGCTTAGAGTGGAACTTTTTATTCTCAACAATCATTGCGTTGATCGTTTCTATGATCCCAGAAGGCTTGCCAGCGGTATTGACGATGATCCTCTCACTTGGGGTCAATGAAATGGCACAAGAACAAGCGATTATCAAAGGATTACCTTCTGTTGAAACACTTGGTTCAATGACGGTGATCTGTTCAGATAAAACGGGTACGTTGACCAAAAATGAAATGACTGTTGTGGAAACAATGACAGAAGATGAGACACGCTTACTTGAAATCATGAAAAATTGTCAAGAAGTGCAAACGAAAGAGGATCAAGTAGTGGAAACGTTGAGTGGCAATCCAACTGAGCTAGCTTTATTACGATACACAGCTGAACAGAATCTTCCCCTAAAAACGTCGCTTGCTAAATTGCCATTTAGCTCAAGTTATAAATATATGGCAACATTGCATGAAGAACAGGACCATGCAGTAGTGTTTGTCAAAGGAGCGCCAGAAGTTTTATTATCGAGATCTTCTTTGTCACAATCAGAACAGCAACAATGGATCAACCAAGCATCACAGCTAGCGAAAAAAGGCCAACGTGTATTAGGGTTCGCCTACAAGCAAATGCCTATTGAGCAAGAGTTAGACCATGCACAGTTGCAACAACTGACATTTGTTGGGATTGCAGGAATCATTGATCCACCAAAAGAGAGTGCGATCCAAGCGGTAAGAGAATGTCAGCAAGCAGGGATCTCAGTGAAAATGATTACTGGTGACCACAAAGACACAGCCCAAGCAATTGCGGATCAAATCGGATTGAAGCATACGAGTAATGTCCTTGAAGGAATCGATATCGATCGACTCTCTGATCAAGATTTAGCGAAGAAAGTGAGCAAAGTCGATGTCTTTGCTCGAACGACTCCGGAGCATAAATTGAGGATCGTAGAAGCTTTGCAGAAGAATGGTGAAATCGTTGGGATGACCGGTGATGGTGTCAATGACGCGCCCGCATTGAAGCGAGCAGATGTGGGAATCGCTATGGGGATCAAAGGAAGTGAAGTCAGTAAACAAGCCGCAGATATGGTATTAGGCGATGACAACTTCCATACGATCGCTAAAGCAGTCAAAGAAGGACGGCGGATTTTAGATAATTTACAAAAAACGATCAGCTTCTTCTTACCTACATCTTTAGCACAAGGCTTGGTGATCATCTGGGCATTACTTGCGAATCAGCCATTGCCTTTGACACCGATCCAAATCTTATGGGTCAATATGGTGACAACAATCACGTTATCCTATGCTTTAGGTTTTGAACAAGCAAGTAAAGACACGATGAGTCGGCCACCAAGAGATCCTAACCAAGGGATTTTGACGAAGTACAATGTTTTCCGGATTTTCTATGTGTCCCTCTTGATCATTATCCCAGCTTATTGGTTGGCAATGCAGTTTGAAGGTCAAGCCTTACAACAAACTGTTCTTTTACAAAATATTGTTGCTGCCCAAGCCGTCTATATGATTAATTGCCGTGAGCAAGTCGATGCTTCATTGAATAAAGGCTTCTTCCAAAATAAATTCTTATTTATTTCATTAGGTATTTTATTTGTCCTCCAAACTGGAGTCATTTATCTACCCTTTGCGCAACAAGTCATTGAAACAACAAGTTTGAGCTTTGCTCAACATTTACCAATCCTTGTAAATGTACTTCTATTATTTACAATCGTAGAAGTCGAGAAACGAATCAGTAAAACATGGATTAAAAGAAAAGAAAGAGAAGCTTTTGCCGGTAACTGAGAATCGTCGATCGTTTAAGAGATAAAGTCAAAGCGACAGTCTTCCCCCTAGGTTACTGTAGAGGAAGGCTGTCGCTTTTTATGGTTTAATACTTGGAGCTGAACGCTTCTTTTAAAACCTGATAAACGGTGTTCGAAAAGCTGACCTTCAACATTAAGCTAAAAAATCAAAAAATATGGAAAGCTATTTTCTGATTTTCTATCTTAGTGCTCAGGTCAAAGCGCTTTTCTCGGCTCTTTGTCAATAAGGACTGATGAGTTGTGCAAAATCAAATCTGGGTCAGAATGAACCTCATTCTGGCTCAGATTTTTTGTTATCTTACTTTGATTAATTGATTGATCAAAAAGATTCTAATTCTCATGTTCTCGAATGATTTAAATCCGTAGGATACTCGTTTCATTGTCTTTATGTGGGTATTCTTCGCTTCTATTTTTCCATTGGAATAAGGATAGATCATTGCGTTGGTGATGCCTTCTTCATAGGTCAGAAGGTTTTGAAGCTTTTCCCGAAAGCTGTCATCCAACGTTTCGGGAAGTTCTGCTAATAAGGAGAAAAATAAGTCAGGGTCTTTGTCTCGAAAGGCTTCAACTAATTCATGAAAAAAGGGATACGCCTCCTTTAGGGGCGTAGAAAACTCAAGCAATCGATCAATCATCATTGCTTCAGTAAGAAATGGGTATTTTGGTGCTCGGAAACTTTTCCATGTTTTGTATTCATAATGGTTGATGTTTGCACGATTTTTTAGCAAAAAGCGCCAGTTCTTTTTCAGTTTTTCTGCCTGGCTTTTCTGTCCTGCTTTACGAAGTTCATTCATTTCACGGATACGCAACTCATTGAACGCTTGATTCATGTGTTTGACAATATGAAACCGATCAATCACTATTTTCGCATTTGGCAGAACACGTTTGGTGAGCTGGAAGTAGGCGGCGTTCATGTCTGTCACCAAGAATTCTACTTCTTCTGGATTGGTACACTTTAAGAAATAGCTTGTTAATCGAGGTAATTTACGCGTAGGCAAAACATCTATTAATTTTCCTGTTTCGCCATCTGCGCAAATAAAGCTCATTTTATCTTCTATGGAAGCATGCGAACGAAATTCATCAACCATCAATACTCTTGGGAGAATCTTCTTAGATTGCTTTGGTAAATAGCTTTTAAACTCTTTCAATGTACGAATAACAGTGGTCAAAGATACCTGACAGCTTTTCGCAATAAAAGATAAAGATACTTTTTCAGTCAGTAAAGAAGCAATTTTATATCTAACATGATTTGCGATTGAATGTCTGGATTGGACAAAATAACTTTGAGCAGTCCAATGGGTTCGGCAGTTTTTACAGGTATAGCGCTGCTTTTTTAGGCGCATAACCAAAGGCATATGATTGTATTGTTCAAAACGGACAATCGTTTCTTTTTTTCCATTTTTCACTATAATTGCTTTCCCGTTTCCATCTACCACAGTAGAACCACAACTTCTACAAGCACGAGGAGTAGGCGAGAGAACAGCATCGACGACCAACGTCTTTTTCTTCTGAAGGGTCTCGTAAGAGACCTCTGTAATCATCAAATCTTTCTCTATTATTCTCAGCATTTTTTTGATAGAATCATTCATATAGCATATCGTCCTCTCAGTTGTTTATTTTGTGGTGATTTAATCATACTAGAGAACGATATGTTTTTTAATACCTAAAATGAAAATGGGACTGAAGAATCAATTCTGATTCATCAGTCCCATAAATTATAGAGCCCTTTTCTCACAACCTTACAAATAACTTCTAAATGTGAGTTCGGTCAATTGGTCGAGCTCATTTTTTGTTGGTATGGTAGAGATGTAGATGATTGGTATCGGGACTTGGTCGAGGGGGGTGTTTGAGACGAACAAGTCGTTTTTATGGAACGTGATGTCAGAAAGTTGAGATAATTCTACTGGAATCAATTGAACTCGTTTCCCAAAGTAATCATTTAATTCTTGTTGCAAAAAGGCTTTCCAAGAGGGTTCGCCTTGAAAGAAGAAATACAGGTTCAATTTATTTGGACGAACGGATAAGATTGCTTGTTGGATCAAGAAGGATAGTAGGCGTAGAAAGTATTCGTCTTCTTGAATAGGCAACTCTTGTTTCAGTTGCTCAAGTAATTCTTGTTTGAATGGGTACAACTGCGGATATTGTTGCTCATATTCTTCCAAAAAATAGTGATATTGCAAATTCAGCTGCTCGATCAAGATAGGTGATTCATGGTATTTCAACAGTAACAAAATCAGGTTATCAGCAAGTTTTGTTTCGTTTAGTTTTTCTAAGTGCAAGGTATCAGCTAAATCCTGAACGAATTGTTTGATCTTGCCTGAAAAAGGATAACTTTGCAAGATATCTGCCACGGGTTCTTGGTATTGATTGTTGTAATTCCAACTTTCTAAAAAGCAAAAGAAAGCAAAAATCAATTCATCTTTTTGTAAATACACGCCTTCTAATTCATAAAGTTCGGTTAATTCAGTAGCATACGTGGAGTAAAGAGTATCTTCAGGTTTAAAGAAAGAGTCCTTGATACGGCAATTTGCCTTGACACGTATCGTGTTGATGAAAAACCAGCAAATTCCAAAGATCTCTTCTGTTTCAACAGAAAAAGGGGTTTGCTTCAAGCGTTTCAAAAAACGAAAGTAATGGGATTCATGGATGGAATAATCTTCAAAAAAATAATTATTATGAGTAAATGGCATCAAAAGACGATGATAAAACAAGCGGATCGCATTCTCAGAACCACTCATCGTACTTGTATATTTTGTCAGCTTGATCTGTAACCCATAACGAAGGAGTTGGCGATTGACTTTTCTTGTATGACGTTTCAGCGTTTCGTAAGAAAGTCCATTGACTGCTAAAAAATTGGTTGTGGAACATTCTTTTGTAAACAATAGTTCTTTGATCAATTGTACACTAACGGATTGTTTTAGAAACAATTCCCACAGATCATTGGCAAGTAGATTTTTTTGATTGAGTAAACGAATCCCTGACTGATCACTATCGATCAACCAGCCATCAGGTAATTGTGAGCGGATGACTTGTAAGTCGGAAAAAATCGTACGTTCCGTTGTATTGGTTTCTTCAGCAAGCTCATTGACAGTGATTTTGGGATGGTTCAAAAGTAGTTCAATCAGCGTGACTTGTCGTTGTAAATCTTTTTCAGTGATGATTTGGTGCATGAGCGAGTACATCCAACATCCCTCCTTTTAAAACAAATTATAACACAATCCTTGACTTACATAAGCGGTTTCTTGTAGTTTTGGAGTAAGAGATAGCAACGCGGATTTATCGAAAGGAATGAATCAAAATGGCAACAAAAATCGAACAATACAAACGCTTATTAGCGATAGCAGAAGCCGGTCTCTTCTATGGCAAAGATCCATTTGACGAAGAACGTTACCAAGAATTGAAATCGATTGCTTTATCTTTATTGAGTAATGGCGAAAAGGAAATCGAAGAACAGCTTGCTTTTATTTTAGACCAAAATGAAGGATATCCCACACCAAAAGTCGATGTGCGTGCCTTCATCAAACAAGAGAATAAGATACTGCTAGTGGAAGATAGTCATACAAAAGAATGGGCATTGCCAGGTGGTTTTGCAGAAATCGGCTATTCACCAAAGGAAAATATTGGAAAAGAGGTGAAAGAAGAAACCGGGCTAACGGTGACGGTGGATCAACTACTGGCAATTTTTGATACCAATACCCGAAAAGATATTCCACAAGCCTTTCAATACTATAAAGTCATTTTTGGATGTTCAATCATCGGAGGTTCTTTTATCACGAATAATGAAACTTCAAATAGTGCCTTTTTTGCATTGGATGATTTGCCTATCCTTTCCCAAAAACGGACGACAGAAGAACAGCTTGCGATCTTAGCGAAAGGTAATTTGCCTTACTTTGAGTGATCAATATATTTTTGTTGCATTTGCAACAAAAATCAGTACAATAAAAGTACAACTAAAGGAGAGAAGAGATGGCTGAGATCATAAGAGAAATTGGCGCGATAGCACGAGCGTTAGATTCGATCAGTAATATTGAGTTCAAGGAAGTCGCTTTGACGAGGGGGCAATACCTGTATCTCGTTCGCATTTGTGAAAATCCAGGCATCATTCAAGAAAAAATAGCCGAAATGCTTAAAGTCGATCGAACGACAACTGCCCGTGCGCTGAAAAAGTTGGAAAGTAATGGCTTGATTCGACGGGTAACTGACGAACAGAACAAGAAAAACAAAAGGTGTTACCCGACAGCCCAAGGAGAAGCACTTTATCCGATGATCATCCGAGAACACCATTATTCTACGAAAGTCGCTTTAGCTGGCTTGTCTGAAGAAGAAATCCAACAGTTGGAAAGATTATTGACACACGTAAGGAAAAATATCAGCGAAGACTGGAATTTTGTAAAAAAGGGCAATAAACGCCTGTATTGAAAGGGATGTTGGAGTGGAGAAGGTAGAAATCAGACCGATTGTGGGGAGTGAAGTGGAACGTCTCCAAGCTATCAGCATTGAAACGTACACAGATACTTTTGGTGAATATAACACGCAGGCAGATATGGATGCATATCTTTCGCAAGCGTATGATTTGCAGCGATTGACAAAAGAACTGATCCAGCCAGACTCAGCTTTTTTCTGGGCGCTAGATCATGGCGAAATTGCAGGTTATCTAAAACTGAACATAGGAAAAGCACAATCCGAGGAAATGCCTGAGGATCATCTAGAAATCGAACGGATCTATATTCGACCACCCTATAAGAAAAAAGGGATCGGCACTCACTTGATGAACTGGGCGTTGGCTCAAGCGAAAGCACAGGGAAAAACAGCTGTGTGGTTAGGTGTGTGGGAACATAATGATCCAGCCCAAGCTTTTTACCGTAAGCATGGTTTCATACACCAAGGACAACATGTGTTTTATATGGGCGACGATGCACAGATCGATCATATCTTAGTCAAAAAAATCAATGAGGTGTAACGAATGAAAAAATTTGTAGCAGATCCATCATTTTGGGAAGTGTTCCCAGAAGCAAAAATCGAGATCCTAACGGTAGAAGGGATCAATAACGAAGTCGTTGAAGAAAACAAAGCAGATTATTATGACAAATTGAATCGTGCTGCTAAAGAAGCAAGAAATTATTTAACAGAAGAACCTTTTAGTCAAAATGAAGTGATTGCACAATGGCGTCAAGCGTTTACCCAGTTCAAGACAAAAAAAGGCGCACGTTCATCGATCGAGGCACTGCTAAAAAGAGCCAGTCAAGGTCGCGAATTTGTCCCGATCAGTCCGTTAGTGGATATCTATAATAGTATCTCTTTGCGCTTTGGCGTACCCTGTGGCGGAGAAGATCTTGACACAATCGTTGGGGATCTTCATTTGGGTAAAGCTCAAGGTGGAGAAAATTTCTTGCCATTAGGCGCAGAAGCAGATGCGCCCGCATTACCAGAAGAAATCATTTATTATGATAAAGAAGGCGCAGTTTGTCGCTGCTTTAACTGGCGTGAAGCGCAACGGACCATGTTAACGAAAAAAACGACGAACGCTGTGTTGGTGATTGAGGCAGTCAACGCACAACAAGCAGAAGTTGCCGGAAAAGCAATGACTGCTTTACAAGAAGACATTGAACGAACATTTGGTGTAACGAGTACTAGACAAACAGTGACGAAAGAACAACCAGAAATCACTTTGTGACCGGACACGTAGTAAATAACCAAAACGATGGAGTCACTCGTAATCTTCAAACAAAGCAAACTTGAAGATTGCGGGTGATTTGTCTTTTGATAGCTTAACACGAAAATAAGCAACGTTTGCTCGATCATCTTGTGCTTAATAGCAGTGACTTCCACTAAGTGTGTTTCCGCTTTCGTGCTATAATGAAAACAAGCTTTTATTTAGAGGAGGCGTTGTCAAATGATCCATAAATCTCGTGTCATGCTATATGTTGAAGATGTCGCGTTAGTCAGTCGGTTTTTCGTTGAGCAATTGAAGGCAGAAATCGTTGAAACGTTGGAATTGCCAGAGGAATATCAAAGCATTGTCTTACGTATGTCGCAAGAATTGGAGTTGGCTATTTTTCCTCGGACATTCGTTGAACGATTTTCACCAGAAGTGTTAGGTCCACCACCGTCTATGATTTTCTTTACAGATAAGTTTGATGAACTTTACGAACAAATCGAAACAGCTGGTGAAATTTTGGAGAATAATGGCTTGTTGACGTTTAACTTTTCCGATCCTGAAGGAAATTTTTTTGTGATTGCAAAATTAGAATCGACAGAAAAAGTAGATGAAAGGGAGACAGAAGATGAAAATCTCGATCACTGAAACACTTGAAGATTATTTCAAAAAGCAACGGATGAAAAAGAGTGATAAATTGAGAATGAAGAATTTGAAATCTGGGAAAAATCCTGCCAAAGGATGGAATAAAATGGTCGATACAGGCTTCGGTGGTTTAAATTCTTTAGATTATCGTGGGAAAGGGAGTAATTTACCGATCAGCCAAATCGACAATCAGCAATTTCGTGCGGAAGAACAAAAGCGAATCGGTAAAGAAACCCATAGATAGAAGCTTCTTCAACTATTGTGTACTTAGTTTTATTTATTAGTAATCGACATACTTTTCTCTAAATGAAAGCGGAATAGGTAAATAGTAATGTTCGGATTTTTGATTAAATCCGAATTTTTTGTTTACTTATTTCTATATTTGGGATAATATTAAACACGTTGTTTTATTAATAAATCTAATATAGTAAGAACTTTTTTATAAATGTTCGGTTTTAGGGGGATGAACGATGAAGGAAAAGATACTTTCCTACTTCGAGATTGACGCACTGAATACGACGGTGAAACGTGAGATACTGGCTGGGTTTACGACATTTATCTCTATGGCATATATCTTATTTGTCAATCCAACAGTACTTGGTGCTTCGGGGATGGATGAAGGGGCAGTGTTTACTGCGACAGCATTAGCCAGTGCCATTGGCTGTATTTTGATGGGGGTCGTTGCACGCTACCCGATTGGAACAGCACCTGCGCTAGGAATCAATGCCTTTTTTGCTTACTCAGTCTGTTTAGGTATGGGGATTCCATGGGAAACAGCATTGGCAGGGGTGTTTGTCGCTTCGTTGATTTTTATTTTGATCACCATTTTTAAATTACGTGAAATGATCATTGATGCGATTCCAACAGACTTGAAGTTTGCGATTTCTGGCGGGATTGGTTTGTTTATTGCCTTTCTAGGCTTGAGTGAAGGTGGCTTGATCGTGGCAAATGAATCAACTCTTGTTGGCTTAGGTTCATTGAGTGTCGGTTCCACTTGGTTGACGATTTTTGGTTTGATCGTTACTGCGGTATTGTTAGTTCGTCGCGTACCAGGAGGGATTTTTATCGGAATGGTAGCTACCACGCTTCTAGGACTAGTCACTGGACTGATTCCTATGCCTTCACAACTTGTTGCGGCAGCACCTAGCTTGAAACCTACTTTCTTAGTTGCATTGAAACACGTTGGTGATATCAATAGCTTACAAATGTGGGTAGTCGTTTTGACGTTCTTGTTAGTGACATTCTTTGATACAGCTGGAACATTGGTTGGCCTAGCAAACCAAGCCGGTTTCATGCAAGATAACAAAATGCCACGTGTTGGGAAAGCATTGGCTTCGGATTCTACTGCGATGTTAGCTGGTTCATTGTTAGGAACATCGCCAGTTGGGGCTTTTGTTGAGTCATCCGCAGGGATCGCCGTTGGTGGACGATCTGGACTAACTGCAATCACAACAGGGATTTTATTCTTGTTCGGGTTGTTTTTCTCACCATTATTATCAGTCGTGACTTCTCAAGTGACTGCACCTGCGCTGATTTTAGTTGGTGTGTTGATGGCCCAATCATTACGTCAGATCGAATGGGGAAAAATGGAGATTGCGATTCCTGCTTTCTTGATCTTGATCGGTATGCCGTTGACTTATAGTATCTCAGATGGGATTGCATTAGGATTCATCTTTTATCCAATCACCATGCTAGCAGCAAAACGTGGCAAAGAAGTCTCACCAATCATGTACGCGCTATTCTTTGTCTTTATAGGATTCATGTGGATCTTGAATGTTTGATTGATTTAGGTAGAACTTGAGTGTTCATTCGCTTTTAAAAGAGTGTGGGACAGTCCAGTTGCCCTTTCTCAAATATAAAAAACGAGTCTGATTTTGATGTTTTTTTGTCAAAATTGGACTCGTTTTTAGTCATATACACACTTTTTATCCATGTGTTGCCCTAATTTCCTTAGATCTAGTGCCATGAGCGTCAATCTGATATCACTCGCCCACGTTAGTGAAAAATTTAGCACCCCAAGTGAGCCTTTAGATGACCGGTCACTGGTTCGACGAGTTTGTGACAGAAGTGTTTTGACCTGAGCAGTAAGATAGAAAATTGAAAAATTACTTTTTATATTTGACAATTTTTTAGCTTAATGTTGAAGGAGCCGGTTTGCAAACACTGTTTATTCGGTTTTAAGGTATGCAACAAAAAATGAATTTTATTTTTTGTCCCACCCACAAATCGAACCGTTGAAAAATAAGGACTAGAATATGACGACATGAAATGAATCGATCTTTACGATAATAATCGTTTGAAATATATGTGGTCTTTTGAATACACGGATAAAAACTTTGTTAATTACGTAGCAGCAACCCCACAGTTCAAGTTTATACGATTAGTTGAAGAGATAGTTCTAACGACAATCGGCAATTTCCTTAACTATGTACCTGATCAAAATAGGTTAGAAAAAATTCGTCCTAGCTTGATTGCTAAATAATGCAAGAAGAGGTAGTAAATAAAGTGACGATATTTAATAGATACAAAGATGATAAATATTTTTAATATTATAATTAAGCTAACTCGATAGGTAATATTTTCTTGTTGAGTTATTTTAATTTATTTTTTTAGTTATTTTATAAAAATAATATCTTTAAATAACCCTATTAAGCGAAAATTTCATTAAAACAGCATATTTTGATTAATATATTTTTCCGCTATATAAGTATGTTATTGTAACGATTGTGACAAATACAATTTGAGGAGTGGAAAAATGAAAAAGAAAATTACTGTTTTAGTTCTTAGTTCTTGCATGTTATTATCCACGTTGGTTCCAAGTAGTGTTGCATGTGCAGAAGAATTTATTGATGAGTCAACTGTAGTGGAGACTGTACATACTCCAGAGATGCCCCCTGGGGTTTACGCTGAAGTACATGAAGATGGAAGTATTTCTGTTGTAAAGACAGACCCAATGCTCAAAGCTAATGTATCTCGATGGGGTAGTTCATTCTACACGAACGTTGCAGTTTCTACTGGTGTAGCAACTAATGCAATTAATACAGCATTTTATTCAGGAATTGGTTCAGTATTGGGAATTTTTGGGGTAGTACCTCTGTGGGCTTTACAAGGACTATTAAATGCGGTTGGTTGGACTCAAATGGGATCTAAACCTGGTGCGTCGGTCGCTAAACTTTGGGATAAGAATAAAAATGGGTGGATTGGGTTCTAT
This sequence comes from Enterococcus mundtii, assembly GCF_013394305.1. NCBI lineage: Bacteria > Bacillati > Bacillota > Bacilli > Lactobacillales > Enterococcaceae > Enterococcus > Enterococcus mundtii. Next base: position 1,984,755 of record NZ_AP019810.1, read on the forward strand.
TTCCAAAGAGGTTACGATACTGCTGGCAAAGAAGTGGCTACTAGGTATAGTACACTTTAAATATGAAATTCAAAAAATTTACTGAAGACCACCCATATTTAACCGTAATCTATTCGGGATTAATTGGAAGTGCATTTGGGATTACTGTTGAATATATCGTTAATCGAGATTTCAGACCTAGTGGAATTTATAGTCTAATATTTTATTATGTAATTGGATTATCTTCTGTAAAATTTAAGTCCAGAAAAAAATGAGTACTGTAAAACCCAAAATTATTAATTAATCGTTTAGTCCAACAGGGTATACCCTGTTGGACTTTCTATTTCGCTTTTAAACACTTAAATTAGAAAATGACATCAAAGTTGAGCAAGAAAAATAAAAGATAAGGATCAAAAAACTTAAATATTTTTGATCCTTACCTTTTATTTTTTTTTGAGTACTAATTATTTTCTCCCATTCATTCTGATGAATCAATGATTTCATTTGTTTTTTTTTGGTTATTTTCTAGATATGCATAACGAGGTGAAAATTGTGATTTTCAACCTTATATAAATTGTTATAAGATAATGAGTATAAGGAAGGCTAAAGGTTAAGCCTTGTTTATTCACTAAAACGTATTAGAAACCATCGTTTTTGGGTGTACAGCAATATAGACATCTGAACTTGTCAGATGTCTAAAGCAATGTTGTTAAATTGGCGTTACGATGACTTAGCATACATAAGTATTCGTTATTCTAAAAAACGATCGTTTTTGAGATAGATGTTAAAGGAGGAGGGAAGATGCGAAAAACTATTGGTCTTATGATTGGTCTAATGTCCCTAATAATAGCGATACAATTTCCGCTACAGGTGTATGGTACACAGGTCCAATCCGTCGAGTCAGAAGGATCTATTGGGTTTACAGGAACTTATGAACCAATCGGTCCACCAGATCCACCTCCCAGCACCAGCCCACAAAAGCCAGGAGGAACTTTGCCAAAAACCAATATGACCGGTAGCTCACTTGGGCTATGGATTGGAAGTTTCTTAGTGGCAGGTGTTTTATTAGTCGTAGGGAATAAAAAAAGAAAAGAAACACAAGAAAATTAATTAAAAGAAAGCAGGAATTTAAGTATGAAATTTATTCGTTTAGCAACTGTAGCCGCATTATCAACCACGATCTTCGCAGGAGGTGTACAGGCTTTCGCTGAAGAGGAAAACCAAGAGTCAAAAGAAGTACGTAAAACAACAACGACCGGTCAGGTCACCTTCACTCCAAATATTGAAGACACAGTAGTAGAACCTGATCCTGAAGGTCCAGATGTGACGATCCCACCAATTCCTGGTACAGGACCACTAACGATTGCAACAGTTCCAACAATGAACTTTGGAACGAAAGTTATCTCAACTGCTGATGAACATTACAACATGATTGCGGAAATGCAACAGAAAGCCGGAACAACAGGCGAGGAAAATATGATTCCTTATGTCAGTATGGCACAAGTTCAAGACACCCGTGGAACGAATGAAGGATGGGAACTGAGCGTGAGTTTAAGTGAATTTCAAGCAAAAACAGATACCCTAAATAGTGTGTTAAAAGGCGCCAAAATCACGTTATTCGATCCTTCCCTTCGTTACAGTGTGAATGATGCAAATCAGGAACCGACGATTCACACAAGTGGTTTAGAGTTGATTCCAAGTGAAGAGGCCGTGCCGGTCATGACAGCTGCTAACCAAAAGGGTGGCGGAACTTCTTCCGTTGTTTGGGGAGATCATGATGCGCTCGCAAAACAAGTAGAAGATGGGGTAGATGTCGTTGAAAATAAGGCGATCCAATTGTTTGTTCCTGGCTCGACTGCCAAAGATGCAGTAACGTATACCTCTACATTGACATGGGAATTAGAACTAACACCAGATAATGAGGAACCTGATGCGGTTTAAGAAGTAAACCATTCCTATTTCCATGTTCCATTAGTCACTGGCAGCGTTACAGATTTCTGTGACGCTGCTTTTTTAGAAAGGATTATGACAAATGATACACAAACAAACGATACAAAAAAGTCTATGGTTGCTTATAGCGCTCTTCTTTTTCTTGCCGCAGGCGGTCCAGGCCGAGGAAACGAGTTTAAATACGTACGTTACCCCTCTTTTTCCAGAGAGCCAAGTGGATGAAAGTAAAGGATACTATGAGTTATTACTCCCTCCTGGACAAAAAGAGACTTTGCGACTAGAAGTCGGAAATTCCAGTTCAGAACCAATCAACGTTCAGGTGACACCGCATACAGCTTATACTAATACTTTGGGGAATGTCGAGTATGGCAAAGATGTTGAAGAAGCGGATCCATCCTTAATCCACTCCTTGGATGAGCTGATGACTCCTTCGGAGGTCATTGCTTTAGCTGGAAATGAAACAAAGGTTATAGAAATTCCTCTGCAAATGCCTAAAGACGCCTTTGAAGGGTATTTAGCCGGCGGCTTACGAATCGCCGAAGTAAAAGAAGAGGAAGATAGCGATGCCCCAGGAGGAGAAGGCGTAGCTATCAAGAATGAGTTTGCCCATGTGGTTGGTGTGGTCGTTAGTAATACTCGAGACTCGGTGCAACCGGAGTTGGAACTATTAGATGTGTTTGCAGATCAATTGAACTACCGCAATGTGATCAGCGCCACGTTACAAAACTTTACGCCCACTTTTGTCAATCAATTGGCGGTGGAAGCGACCGTAAAACGAGTAGGGGAGAACGAGGTTCTCTATAAGGCGGAGAAAGAAATGATGCAGATGGCCCCAAATTCTAATTTCAACTTCCCGATTTCTTTAGAAGGCGACCGTTTTCGAAGTGGGAACTATGTCCTAGAATTAACAGCTACATCTGGAGAGAATGAATGGTCATGGACGCGTGAATTTACAATTGAAGCCGAAGAAGCCCGCAAGTTAAATCGAGAAGACGTAATGATTGATTCTGGTGTCAATTGGTGGATGATCGGTGCGATTATTTTGCTTATTTTAATGCTTGGACTTGTGCTTTACCTGATGTGGCAAAAGAAAAAAGCACGTGAAAACGAAAAAGAAGTATAGAGAGGAGGATTCCATGAGAAAGCTAATGAAAAAAGGAATGCTCATTTTAGGGACGATGATTCTTGTTCTGCATGCATTCCTCCTGCCAGTAGGCATCGTCTATGCGGAAACCACGGATAGAAAGGTAGGGGGGCAAGTACAGGAAGAAGAACAATTGGAACTTCCATCCATAAAAAACTATCTAGAAGTGGAAGAAGAAGGCAATCCTCGCTTTTCCTTTCCTCGCTCTCACCTTCAAGGAACGGTTGAAGAGCCATTGAAGGTGACATTTGTTTCAGATCAAGAGGTGTCAGAGGCAAGAATTACCCTTCCAAAGGAAGCGCAGCTGGTAAAAGATCAGTTACAAGCTGGAGTTACCGTAAACCAAGAAGAATCAGATGAATGGGTGATTCAAGCGGAGCGTGTACAACAAACGTTTGTGCTTCCAGTGGTATTTAAATCTGAAGGTAATTATGATGTGTCCGTCGAAGACGTAACTGCGACACTTGAAATATCGGAAAAGGAAGAAACGGAGACTGAAGATCAACCAGAAATGAATCAGGATTCATCTAATGAATCAAATGAAGAACATGAGCAATATCCAAATACGACTGAACAATCAGAAGAAAAAGAAGCGCCTGTAGCAACCGAAGAATCGAAAGAGGAAGCTACTCCTTCTGAGAACGAAACATTCAAACAGGCGGTCTTTGATGGAAATACAGAAGAAGTCTCAACAATGGCTGCATTCAGAGAGGCTATCGCAAATCCTGAAGTCAGCATTATCTCTGCTCAAGCAAATTTAACTGAAAATACAGCCAATATAATGACGATCGACCGACCAATCAAGATACAAGGAAACGGACATACGCTGACTTTTGGTAACAATAGTTTTTATTTTCAATTAGCAGAAGTGAGTGAACCAATGACCTTTCGGATAGAGGACGCAACAGTTACAAAAACCGGCGATACACCTTTAGTCAATGCAACAACAGAGGTTAGCCACAATTGGACACTAGAAATAGAAGATGTAGCAGAAGTCAATGCCAATACGATGCGACTAGCATCAATTCCAAAAGGTACGGTTCAATTTACAGGTGGCACGAATAACTTTACACGCACAAGCTCTACGCAAACTTTCATTGAAGCAAAAGAAGTCAAAGCAATCAATCAAGCGAAAGTAACGATCAGTCGTGGGAATGCCACGATCTTTCTAGCAGCAGCGACAATTTCCGAACCTAAACTAACAATCGAAAACGGTGCAAATTTAGCAATTACTACGACTTCAGGTGTGGCAAATACGATTGATTTTAGAGGAGAAAATGCGGAGATTGCACTCCAATCTGGTGGGGATTTAACGATCAATACAGTAGGAACGACTGCTACTCCTACTAATATAAGAAATAATACGATTGCTATGACTGGAACAGGACCGAAAATCACCGTTCTTGATAAAAGTAACTTGACTACGACAAGTACTGCAGCCAAAAGAGGGTTACATCTATCCGGAAATAATCCCCAGGTAATTGTGAATGATTCGAAATTATCTGTGACCTCAGCCACACAGTCAGCCATAAATCTATCAGGGGATGAGCCAATATTTTCTGTAATGAATAGTCATACTGATATTCGTTCTGAAACAGGGACCACACTTGCCTTGACAGGTGTATCGCCTAAAGTCAACTATGTGGGGTCTATAGGGAGTTTAATAAGTACCACCGGACAACGATTGCATTTGAACGGCGGCAACCCTCAATTATCATTGGAACAGACCCAACTGTCAATGTCAGCTACAACCGGCCGTGGAGTTTATTTAGAAGGAACAACGCCACAAGTATTACTAAATGATAGTAGTATTGAAATGACAGATACAGGTGCTTCTCAAGGTATGATTTTGGAAGGAACGGATGCGTTACTTTCTTTAAAAAAGAATAGTATTTTCAACATTTCTGGAGGTGGAACAGGAACACTAGAAAATATTCAAGTTGGGAATAATAATGCAAGACCTAAGATAGACTTAGAAGATGGTTCAAAATTAGCAATAACCGCTACCAGTGGACCTGGTGCAGGGTCTGCCACAGCCAATAATGCCGTTCATCTCAGAGGAAATGAACCAGAACTAAATATAACAGACGGAGCGAGTATTGCCATTGATATTACTTCTGGTAATCGGCGTGGCATAGCGCTGACCGGGAATAATTCTACTACACTTGTTGATTCTAGTGATATAAGTTTGAAGCTAGGGGGGAGTGGTGTAGGTTATGCTGCAACAGGAACTACTAATAAATTAGCCATCTCAAAGAGCCAGTGGGAGGCGAACGGAAGCTCTGGACACAATATTCATATGGTTGGGGCCAATAGCACAGTCTTACTTGATCGCTCTGATGCTGTTTTTGAAGCAGCCAGCTCTGGTAGGAATATTTGGTTAGCAGGAGCAGATTCAGTTCTTGCTATAGAAAATGGTGCTCAAGTAAATGCAACATCAGATAATGCGAACAGTATAACAATACATGGCGCACGTGCATTATTACAAATGAGTGGGTCTGAATCAAAGATGGAAGTAATTAGTAATGTCAGTGCCGGTGAAACCAATGCAGCGGTTTATCTAGGTGCTGCTAGCGCTAGTACTACTTCAGGAGCTGCAAATCCTAATGCTGAAGTTAGATTGACGGAAGGCGCAAAAATGAACGTCCATGCAAATCGTGCCTCTGCGTTAGGTTTGCTTAGCTCAAATGGCCAATTTAACCTGTTAAAGCAGTCCGAATTAAATTTAACTGCAGGAAGTACCAATGAATCGCAGAATGGAGCTGTCGCTGTCTTACGTTTTATACGTGCAGGAGGCTATCAGTTTACAATAGACAATGCAAAAATGAACATAAGTAAATCTGGAGGAAGAACACCAGGTATTCGTATGTATGGTGGTAATAATCATATTTTAGTTAGGAACGGAGGGCAATTTTTCATCTATAATCCTGGGAATGGTACACCTATAGATCAAGATACGTCCTCTGGTTTGGCCAATCAAGGGGTACATTATCCTAGGACCGGGGGTAATTCTTTTGTAGTTGATGGTGTTGGTTCTAAAGTTCAAATTATTGCGGACAACGGTGCAGCGATTGATATGGAAAGTCAGGCGGGGCAAATTGAAGCACGAGACGGCGCCACTTTCATTGCTCAAGGACGAACAGCTACAGATGCGGCAGGAATTTTCAATGCTGGAAATTTAACTGTTGATTTTGATAATCCGTTATTTATGGACTTTAGAAATACTCGCGTTGGTGGTGGGAATATATTTAATGCTAGTAGTGGATCGACATTAAACGCAATAAATAGTGATTTATCTGTTTGGCGAAAAGGCGCTGATTTGAATGGAGACCCAAATTTAGACTTCCGAAGTATTGATTATTCGTTTACCGGAACAAATTTTAATACGTTAAGAGAGACAAGTGACCCCACACAACTAAATACGGACGTGTTTGGAAACACAGGGTTAACTGCTTATAGTCGATTAAGTAGTAATAATGGGCGCTGGGCTATCGCAGATGAGCTGAGAGTACCAACCAATGCTGATAAGAAAATCTATGGGCGCGTGAGTCTTCCTGTAGGACTAGATGATAGTCGTCCAGCGTGGGATGATGAAGCGATTGTGACAGTCGAAGTAGAATCTCCATCAGGACGCACACAAGAGTATACAGCCAAGACCGTCGGTCATTCAGACGAATCACCAGGGATCAGTATCTACGGAGAAGACCCACGTGGTGGGCTTTTTGAAATCACCTTACCTGAACCCCTTGAAGCAGGATCAAAAGTTCGAATCAGTCACGTAGAATTAACCAGTGGCGAACTGACCGAAGATTTTGACCACCAGATCTTAACAGATACTGTGGAAGTCTTTCCAATCGTCCCTCCGGCACCTGCGAAATTCTCATCTTCTATCATTGGTGAAAATAGTAAAACCATCCAAGGGATTTCAGAAAATAAAGAAGCTGAAGTAACCGCAACGCATAATGGGCAACCCTTTGATACATCAGATGCCACTATCAACGATGAGGGCAGATTCACACTTGATATAAGCGAACTCGTACTACAAGAAGACGATGAAATTCAAATCTTTTTACGGGATAATGCAGGATCCGCAAAGGCCGCAGAGGTCGTTTCTCCACCTGAAACAAATAATGATCGAGGTAATATCAATCCGGCAACCGAGTTACTGTTTCATGATGTGACATTTGAACCAGCGACGATTTTAACGGTTGGGAATCTTGGTCCTGTTTCACCGGTAGATCCGATGAATCCAGAAATAGAAGTCGATCCAGAGAATAAACCTGAGCTCGAAGAAGACCAAGGCTTGTTAAGCATAGATTTTGCTTCTCGATTCACATTTGGCCAACAAGCAATTTCTACGCGAACGAAGCGATATTATGCGCAACCGCAACGCTTGTTAAATCCGGATGGAACCGTCAATGAGGCTGAAGAGCGACCAAACTATATCCAGATCAGTGATCGACGGCCAGAAGAGGAACGTCACGGCTGGCAATTAGCAGTTACGCAAAACAGTCAATTTACGGATCTACAGGAAAATGAACTAAGAGGGGCACGTTTGTCTTTCACTAACCAACAATTGGAGTCTATTCACGGAAGTGATGAACCGATGTTGTATAATCAAGACGGTGTTACCTTAATTCCAGGAGAAAAGACTAAACTTCTGACCGCGCTCGATGGCCAAGGCGCAGGTACCTGGATCTATCGGTTTGGTGACGGTGAAAGTGCAAGCGAAAGCGTGGCACTTGAAGTTCCTCCAACCGCGAATCCAAGAGCAAGCACCTATGAAACAACACTCACCTGGGAACTAAGTGTAGTTCCCGATAATTAGTCACAAGAAAGAAAAGGGCTGCGGCTCTTTTCTTTTTCTTCATAGAAAGTACAGAAAAAAATATGCACATTTTATTTGATCATTTAGTCATGGCAGATAAGACGAAACGTTGGCTGCTCTTATTGGCGACGTTAGAAGAAGAGGAACATGTTACCGCACAAACCTTAGCTAAACAGACTGGGTTTGGGCGACGGACGATTATTGAGGATATAAAGGTGATCAAGGACTATTTTGGTGAGCGGATCCATTTGATCGGCGATGAGAAGGGCTATCACTTTTCCTTTCTGAACCCTAAAGGGTATTATGAGGAGAAACAAGCGTTACTAAATGAAGAGAAACTTTTTCTTTTTGTGGATCAATTGGCTGCGGGAAAGTGTTTAGACAATCAACAGTGGATGGCGTATCTTGATGTGTCGAGTGCAAGCTTCCAACGGATGAAACGGCAGCTTCAAACGTTATTAACGACCTACTATGGGATAAAAATTGAATCTAAAACCAATCAATTATGGGGCGAAGAAGCGGGGATTCGCCAATTCCTTTATGATTTTTATTTCACCTTACCATTGTATCCTAGGTTTCTTTCAGAACATATTCAGGACCTACATCAGGAGAAAGTGGCGATTCAAGACGGACCTTGGCACCTAGATCAAACCTTGTTTAATCAATGGCTGAAACTAGCTAAGCAACGAGTCGACCAAGGACATTGCTTACAAGAACAAGTGGCACATAAACAAGCCCAAACAACTCTAATCCAGGCTTTGGATCAACAGGTGAGTGTGTTTCTGCCAGGACCAGAAAAAGCTGCGTTGTTTCTTCTCTCGTTAGATGAGAGTCAATTTTTGAACCCTTTGACACAACAGGCATTTACCCGCACATTTTCACCTGCGAGTGAGTATGAGTTACCGAAGGTCTGACTTATGGTTTTTTCGAAACACTCCTTTTTTTAATGGAGGCCTTTTTCCAGCTACCTACACTTGAAGCACCAGAACAAGTGCCGTATGCAAACAGTGATAAACCGTCTCCTTTAGAAGTACTCATGAAACGTTTTTTAGCTGAGAAGAAAAAATATAGCCAGACGATTTATGTTTCCTATCAGCTAGTAGGACCACGTGCTTTGACACGATGGATCAAACAGGAAGTTGAAACGATTTTAAAAAAATCTGGCCTACAGGTGGTGGAAGCTGCCCAAATGAATCCACTGGGACTAGTACGTCATGTACAAATCGTGAATCAACCACAAGCTAGAAACGCTCGTGAAACGATTGAACTTCCCTATGTACCTAGCAAGGAGAAAATCGATGAAGTGCTCTCTGCATTTTCTGAGTCAAGATGAGTGAACGAGCATGAGAGGGAAATATTTGAAAAAGTGAGGGGGAAAAAAATTGCGTGAGTTTCAGATGGCGTTTATTACAAGCGCAGAGGTCAAGCGATGGATGCAGGTGTTAAGTGTGATGGAACAAGAACGGCGTTTTACGATTGGAGAGCTGAGTGAACGACTGGCTATTTCACAACGTACCTTGATAAAAGATATTCAAGCATTCAAAAACCATTTTGGCACAAGCATCGAATTACGTTCGAATTATAGTGGGTATTATTTTGAAGAACGAAATCGTAGGGACTACCAAGAGAAAAAAGAACAACTGTTGGAAAACGAAGTGTTATTTGAAATCGTGGGAAATGTTTTTTGGGGAAAAGATTTTACAGTGGCTGACTTGGCTCACCAGCACAGTTATGCAGAGAGTACTTTACGAAGGTTTTTATTAAGAATCCGACCGGTATTAGCTGAGTATGAGTTAACGTTGGCTTTTAACCCAGTCAATTTTTTAGGGGAAGAAGCCAATATCCGAAAGTTCTTTTTTGATTTTTATTATAGCAGTGAACAAACTCCGTATACAATCCGTCCGCCAGAAGACTTACATACGTTGGTCTTGAACGAACTGTCTGGCAAATTGGGAAAGTATGAATTGGGTACGGGAATCACGATTTCAGCCTTTTATTACCAGCTTTATATCGCAATGGTCCGAGTTCATCAAAACCATTTTATGTCCTTACCTGAATGGGTAAAAGTAAGCATTTATCAGGAAAAAGATTTTCAGTTGCTTTATTCTTTACAAGAAAGAATCAAAGATGAATACGAGATCTATCTATCAAAGGAAGAATTCGCTTGGATCCATTTATCGATTATTTCCAAACGGACGATCCATCGTGTGGACCAAGAACAAACTTTTAACCAACGATTCAACCGCTGGAAGGATCTTCAATTCATCGTGTCAGATTATCTTTCTGATCCTTTCTTTGAACAATGGGATACGGATACTTTAGAACCGTTTATGACCTCTTTTTTCATTTCGCGCTTGATGAATGAAGCAGTGAGTCCAGTGTTGAACAAAGAGCTAGAAGAAATCCATTGGATGGTAAAGAAAAGCGATAAACAGATTTATGAAGCCCATAAACAATTTCTCTTAAAACATGCCCGAGTACTCAGTTTTTCTGGTCAATATTTTGAAGATATCGTGGTGAGTTTTACGGCATATATGAACTTATTGTTCCACTATTACCAACCGGTCAAAAAAGTTTTATTTTTATTAGAAGGTGACTACTTAGTGGTTCAATCCATCCGAATGCAGGCACGTGTACTATTAGGGGAATATCATAAGCTGTTGTTTATGCCGCTTCAGGAATTGACGCCGGAACATTTAAATGATGCACACGTTGATTTGATTGTAACGAACTATCGACCGTACCTTTTGGATTACGCTCTTGACACGGATTATGTTCTTATGGGCAGTATTCCTACGGCGCAAGATTGGGCAAGAGTCAAGCATCAGTTGAATCCACTGATCGATCATGAAACATTTTAAAAGAAGGAAGGAAAAAACAATGCCTACATTTTTTACAAAAGAAGCGTATCTGGAGGGCTTTTAAAGTACCTTTGAAGAGGCAGAAAAACGAGCAAGTGAAGACCTAAAGGTCTATTTAAACACCCAGATCCAACGATTGGAAACCTTAGTAAGTCAGATCTGTCAGGAGAATTTTTGGAAACTATTGCCGGAGATCTTAGGAATCGATGCCAAGATGAGTCTAGTAGTAGATCTGATCGACTTTGATCACTGTTCAGATGTGGAAATCCTTCGAATCGTTGAAAGTGAATACTCCACCTACTTTAAAGAACTATGTGGGTACAATCGCAGTATGGACCCGAAACATTCCATGATTTTCAATGTAGTATGATGGATCGATTGCTTGTGGATTATATTCAAGAACTGGAAAAGCTGACTTAGATGAGGGTGAAGTGAATGGTTGTTTCTTCAAGACTCGTTTTTCAAATTTTTTTAATTTTGTAATATCAGTACCTAATATTTTCCTTTTGTTGAAAAATATAAAGCATTCTCAATGGCTATATTGATTATCGAAAACTATACGAAATCCTTACACAAAAAAATAGACGAAATATTACTCTATTTTATGTGCTTTATTTCACAATGTGTTATATATAAAATATAGGAGGATATTATTAGTTAAAAGTTGAAGCCTATATTATTTAAGGGAGATAAAAACTAAAACAGTTGCTTAGTATATTTGATCGGAAAAGATAGTAATTATAAAATATTTTTAAAGGAGAAAGTAGTTATGCAGAATAGAAAGTTTAGAATGTGGAACCTTTTGTTAATCCTATTTTTTATAAACTTTATCAGTTTAAGTCCTATTGTAAGAGCAGACGAAACCAATTTGCATATAAAAGCGATACTGCCTAATAATGATAGAACTCAAATAATAGATGCTTCAGTGGAACCTTATCAGTCAGTATGTTTTATTTATGTGAATAATGCTACTCAAGGATCTGGTGTGGTAGTAGGGAAAAATGCTATCCTGACTAACAGACACGTTGCAAATGCTGCAAATAATGGAGATCCCGCTAATATAAAAGTAAATGCAGCTCGAGTTTCTAATACTGAGTATAAAGGAACATTCTATGGAGAAGAAATCAAATATAGTCCAGATGGACAAGATTTAGCTATCGTTTATTTAAAACCTAATACAGAGGGACAGAATATCGGTGACGTTGTAACTCCAGCTAAATATATAAATAATCCCACTACTACAGTTGGAACACCTATCAGAGTTATTGGTTATCCAGGAGATAAACCATGGGCTACCATGTGGGAGAGCAAAGGCGTATCTACGACTGAAACAACGAATCGAATTTATTACAATGCTAGTACTTTTGGCGGGAATTCAGGATCACCAGTGTTCAATAATCAAAATGAAGTAATCGGAATTCATTTTGGTGCTGTTAGTGGTGAAAATATGGCCGTTCGCTTTAAACCAAGTATTTATGAATTCATTAGAGAAAATGTTGAACCTTAAAAAAATGTGATAAAAATATTTATTTACAAGATATTTTTTAAAGAGCCTATTCATTTTTTATTTCCAGAGCGTACAGAAAATGACCAAATTTTTATAAAATTAGTATACCACCCAGTTGTATGGTATACTGAATATAGTGATATACTTTGAAACGTATTAAGAGTGCTATGCTTCCATTTATACTCTCCTTTTGCTTATCAAATATTTATTGCAACAAAACGCATACGTAGTGATGCACAAGGAGGAAATAGTATGAATAATGGTACAGTAAAATGGTTTAATGCAGATAAAGGTTTTGGTTTTATCACCGGAGAGAATGGCCAAGATGTCTTTGCTCATTTTTCTGCGATTCAAGCAGATGGCTACAAGTCTCTTGATGAAGGTCAAGCAGTCACCTTTGATACTGAAGAAGGTCAACGTGGCATGCAAGCCGTTAACATTTGCACAGCATAAATGATTTGTTCAACCGTCTCAATTGCTTGAGACGGTTTTTTTAATACTTAAAAAGGGGAGATTATTATGAGTTTTGGAAAGTGGAAACCAATAGAATCATCTATCGAAGGCTTGGCTTTTAAAGAAAATCAACAGGTGTCATTTAAACATAACAAGAAACAAGTCATCGGAACCATCGTAACTCTGCTAAATAATTCGGCAGTTGTCACTTTAAGCATGGACAAAGTAACCGCTACTTCAGAAAAAACGGTGATCAATTACAAAAATTTAGTAGCTATCTGAATTAAGTGCTACCCGTTAAAAAAGGTACTATTAAATTCACCACAGCACTTCCTGATTTGAATAACTTAAATGCGTAGGCTCTTACTTTGGTAAGAGTTTTTTAATTGGTCAATGATTATTTATCTTTATATAGGCATTCTTATTGTTGATTTCATTTTTAATTCTATAAACTGTTTGTCTAGTAATATTGTAGTCTTTTGCAATCTTAGAAATAGCAACGCCATTCTCAAGATCCTCAACGATGCTTTTATAAACAAGGCGACGTTGGGGATCTTTTGTATCTGCGCTATATAACTTAGGACGTCCTTTGTAAACACCATTCGCTTTTGCAATCTTAATTCCTTGTGCCTGGCGTCGTTTGGATTCTTTACGTTCCTGTTCGGCAATCATGGCCAATATTTGAATGATTAAGTCTTTAATGAATTTATCCAGGAGTGGATCTCCAATTGCTTGCGCCATGATAGGTAGACTAGTAATGATCAGTCGGATGTTATTATTTTTTAGGTAATTAACTGAAGCAATAATTTCATCATAATCTCTCCCTAATCGATCAATTGCTTCTACAATAAAAGTATCTTGTTCACGTACAAAATCTAAAGCCTTTTGAAAAATTGGCCGTTCTGAAATTGTGGCTCCAGATTGTTTTTCAATAAAAATTTTTTCTGCTCCAAATTGTTTCATTTCTTCAATTTGGCGTTGTTCATTTTGATCAAGAGAAGAGACTCTAATATATGCAACTTTCAATTTTTTACCTACTTTCTTGAATCGTTTAAAATACACCCTAATCATACATTAGAAATCGAGATTTTTCAATGATTGGCTAATGTCTATTTAGGGTACACTCTAAACGGACATGTGGATAGCAAATTCTACTTATTTCAATCGATGGTTTCTGTTTTCAGGCATACTCCATGAATTGAAACTTTCCCCACGCGCTGTTTTATTTCTAAATCCTGGATTTTAATGTTATCGGTAACATGTTTCTGCCTGTTTACTCTTGCTTTTGTAAGCGTTACAATTCTTTGAGAATAGGACAAAACAAATGGAGGATCATATGGAGAAAAAATGGTGGCATCAATCAGTGGTATATCAAGTGTATCCACGTAGTTTTCAAGATACGAATGGAGATGGAATCGGTGATTTAAGAGGGATTATTTCAAGATTAGATTATTTAACCTATCTAGGAATCAATACGATCTGGCTTTCCCCAGTCTATGAATCCCCAAATGATGATAATGGTTATGACATCAGCGATTATGAAGCAATCATGGCTGAGTTTGGGACGATGGCTGAAATGGACGAACTGATTGAGGAAGCGAAGAAATCAGGCATCAAAATCATTTTGGATTTAGTCGTCAATCACACTTCTGATGAACATCCATGGTTTATCGAATCACGAAAAAGCAAAGACAATCCATATCGAGATTATTATATCTGGCGTGATCCAGTAAATGGTGATGTGCCTAATACATTACGTTCGATTTTTAGTGGACCTGCTTGGGAATTTGATGATGCGACTGGTCAATATTATTTGCATCTATACAGCAAGAAACAACCCGATTTGAATTGGGAGAATGAGCTAGTCAGACAAGAAGTCTATGACATGATGAATTTTTGGATCGATAAAGGAATTGGCGGGTTCCGCATGGATGTCATCGATACGATCGGCAAACTACCCGATCAAGAAATCACCAATAATGGACCTCGGCTTCACGAATACCTACAAGAAATGAATCAAGCAACCTTTGGCGACAAAGATTTGATGACGGTAGGTGAAACTTGGGGCGCAACGACAGAAATCGCGAAGCTTTATTCAGACCCTAAAAGAAATGAACTATCCATGATCTTCCAATTTGAACATATGAGTTTGGACCAACAAGAAGGTAAGGATAAATGGGATCTAAAAGCTTTAGATGTTTCTGAACTGAAAAAAGTTTTGTCAAAATGGCAGACAGCGTTAGGTGATGAAGGTTGGAACAGTTTGTTTTGGAATAATCATGATTTACCGAGAATTGTTTCACGTTGGGGGAATGATCAGGAATATCGTGTAGAAAGTGCAAAAATGTTTGCTATTTTACTACACATGATGAAAGGGACTCCTTATATTTATCAAGGGGAAGAACTAGGCATGACAAATGCGCCAATCCGGGAAATCTCAGAAGCAAAAGATATCGAAACGATCAATATGTATCACGAACGACTTGCAGCTGGCTATCATAAAGAAGAGATCTTGCAGTCTATCAATGCCAAAGGACGTGACAATGCACGTACACCAATGCAGTGGGATGAAACAGCACATGGTGGATTTACGACAGGAATGCCCTGGCTATCCGTCAATCCAAACTACAAAACCATCAACGCGGAACAAGCAGTCGCAGATTCCTCTTCGATTTTCTATACGTACAAACGCTTGATCGAGTTACGCAAACACAATGAGATCATCGTTTGGGGAGAATATGAATTGTTGACAGAAACGCCAGTTGAGGTCTTTGCTTATTATCGTACACTAAATGAAGAACGTTGGTTGATCGTCTGTAACTTATCCGAGCAAACACATGAATGGACTATTCCGCAAGAAGCAACGGAACTAATCATTGCCAACTATGATCGAGAAGTACCTGTAGGAGAAATCGAATTACGTCCTTATGAAGCATTTGTAGTGAAAATTGGGTGATGAGTGATAGAATTGCTCAGCTCCGAGAAATAAGTGTGAAGTATCGGAAATTTTTCTTTTCATTTTTTATATTTCACACTTATTTCTGGAACACCGTTCATTTGGTTTTAGGTGTGCAAGCTACCTAATGTCTCGAGCCTAGTGTTGTATTTTTTTTAGGCTTGGAGATATTGAATAAAAAGCTATGTTCTCTTCTTTATGATCAGTCAATGAAATCAAATGATAAAGGCTATGTTAACAAGAGATATAAGATGAAATTTATCAGGTTTATGATTATTGGTGCACGCTTGTATGTACGTTATACTTAGCAATAAAGAAGGGCGTGAATAGAGATGGAAACGAAGGCTCGTAATCATTTATATAGCTTGATTAGGCATGCTGTGGCAGACAATTAACCGGTTGAAATCATCCATTCTAAATGTGAAGAGGAAAGTGTAGTAATCATAAGTAAATCAGATTGGAATGCAATTCAGGAAACGCTCTATTTACAAAATACAGGGGTGCTCAATCAGATTAAGCAATACGAAGAGGAAGAAACGGAAGAGTTAGATGAGATTGATTGGGATACATTATAGAAATAAAAAAAATTACGAAAAAGATCTTACTAAACTTAAGGGAGCTGGGTTACATAAGCAGTTTGATGAATGACTCAAGGTCATTCTAAAGAATCCTTTTCAGTCACTGGCACCGTATGAAAAAACTAGTAGGAATTCGTATTACTCAATAAGAATCAACATTAAGCATAGACTAGTTTATAGTGTGGATATTTTGAGGGAAATAGTAACCATCCTTTCCGTCTGATCTCATTATGAGCGTGGGTTGTTTTTAAATGCGTGAACTGAATTGCTCATTGCATGCTATATGAATGTTTAGATACGACAATGGGGATTTGTCCTTAGTTGTTTTACACCTTCTAAAAACGAATAGATGCTTCTACATATCATTGTATTTTTATAGATGATCATTTGAACTACATATGAATGCTATTCTCCTCTTTGACAAATCAACTAAATCATACTATGATATGTACGCTAACAGGAGGTGTAAAAATGGGGAAATCAATTGAACGTTCGTTAGAAGAATGTCTTTTTTTTAGTGTGAAGAAGCTCGATCGAGTATTGAATAAATTAGCTGATGAAGCTTTCAAGAAAACGGGACTTGCACCTACTTATGGATTTATCTTACTGATTTTGAAAGAAAAAAACGGTATTCCTCAAAAAGATATCGCGCAGATGTTGTATTCAGCGCCTTCAACGATTGCACGTTTTGTAGAAAAGTTAGAATATAAAGGCTATGTCAAAACGGTT
Source organism: Enterococcus mundtii (assembly GCF_013394305.1). Lineage (NCBI taxonomy): Bacteria > Bacillati > Bacillota > Bacilli > Lactobacillales > Enterococcaceae > Enterococcus > Enterococcus mundtii. The sequence goes on from NZ_AP019810.1 coordinate 2,001,740, forward strand.
ACAGAAGGACGGTTATCTTTGGTATTTTTAACTGATGAAGGTCGTGAATTTGTCAAAGAGATCGACAGTAGTTGGGATGAGTTGCACCACGCATATAAAGTTGTTTTAGGTGCTGCCGAGAGCGAGCGGCTTTCTCAAGAGCTGAATGAAGCGACCAATAAATTACAAAAAAAATAAAATTTTTTAAACATAACAGTTGCATGTACAACTAATCGTATGGTTAAATAAATACGAGAAAAAATAAGTGACATTCGTCATATTGGAGGAAGAAGAATGGCAAAATTCAATGAATCAATCACATTTCCATCAGGTAGTGAGCTGAAAAATCGGTTGATGCTATCACCAATGACTACAGAACTTAGCTTTTTTAATGGGGTAATCACAAAAGACGAGATCGAATACTATGCACAACGCTCAAAAGGATTAGGAGCAGTGATCACTGGTGCAGCAAATGTGCAAGACATCGGTAAAGGTTGGCCAGGGGAATTGAGTATCGCCCATGATGAAATGCTTCCTCGTCTAAGCGAGTTAGCACAAGCCATTCAAGGCGAAGGCGCCAAGGCAATCGTGCAGATCTTCCATGGCGGTCGTATGACAAGCCGTGCGACATTATCAGGAGAACAAACAGTATCTGCTAGTGCGATTCCGGCAGAACGTCCAGATGCCGAAACACCTCGGGCATTAAGTGATGAAGAAGTTAGTGAAACGATCCAAGCATTTGGAGAAGCAACACGCAGAGCCATTGAAGCAGGATTTGACGGAGTAGAATTACATGGTGCGAATACTTACTTGATCCAACAATTCTTTTCTCCTCATTCGAACCGTAGAGAAGACCAATGGGGTGGTTCTTTAGAGAAACGTTATCATTTTATTGAAGAATTATTGAAATCTGTCTTCCAAGCAGTTGAAACACACGCAACCAAACCATTTATTGTTGGCTATCGTTTTTCACCAGAAGAATTTGAAACACCAGGTATCCGTTTTGAAGAAACGATTTGGTTGATGGAACAATTACGTGAAACGAAATTAGACTATCTGCATGTTTCATTGAACACATATGATCGTGTGGCTCGTTCTGAGACCTACAACGAAAAATCAATTCTTGAATATGTCCACGAAGCGATTCAAGGGAAAATCCCGTTAGTAGGTGTCGGGAATGTCCGTAACCGCGAAGATGTCGAGTCTGTGTTAGCTCATGCGGAACTCGTAGCAGTAGGTCAACAAATGTTGGTAGATCCTGAATGGGCGGTCAAATTATTAGAAGGTCGAGATGCTGAATTTGTGACGAAACCTTTTTCTGAAGCATACAAAGACTTGTATTTACCAAGTCCGTTGTATAATTTTCTTAATCAACGCTATGGATCAACCATCAATATATAAGAAAGAAGCTGAAAAAATGAAAGTTTTGATTGTTTTGACAAATGTAGAAAAATACGACAGTATCGAGCGTCCAACAGGTTTATGGTTAAGTGAATTGACTCATTTTTATGATGTATTAGTCAAAAACAAGATCGAAGCTGATTTTGTTAGCCCGAATGGCGGATACGTACCATTGGAACCAAAAAGTATAGTAGATATGGACCAAGTGGATTGGACCTATTACCAAGATGAAGACTTTCGTAATCGTGCGTTAGGGCAAACGTTACGTCCGGATGAAGTGGACCCAACAGAGTATACAGCGATTTATTATGCCGGTGGACATGGAACGATGTGGGATTTCCCCGGATCAGAAAGATTAGCAGAGATTGGTTCTGCGATCTACAAAAATAATGGGATCGTATCAGCGGTTTGTCATGGTGTCGTAGGCTTATTACCTGTTGTTGATGAAAACGGACAGTCCATTTTAGCTGGACGTAAAGTGACTGGCTTTAGTAATGAAGAAGAGGAATTAAATGGAACAACGAATAACGTACCATTCCTGACCGAAGATTCATTGAAGGAAAAAGGGGCCGATTATCAGGCAGGGAAAGCTTTTACTGAAGTTGTTCATACAGATGGGCGTTTATTAACAGGACAAAACCCACAGTCTGCACATTTATTAGGAGAAAAAGTCGTTGCTGAATTGACGAAATAACGTGGAGTTTGGAGAGAAAATCAATGATGGAAACACGGACCTTGAACAACGGATTGACAATTCCTGTACTTGGATTTGGTGTCTTTCAAATCTGGGATCAAGAAGAATGTGAGCAAGTCGTTTTAGAAGCGCTGAATGCTGGCTATCGCCTGATTGATACTGCGGCTGTTTATTACAATGAAGAAGCCGTTGGTCGGGCAATCAAAAAAAGTGGGATTCCAAGAGAAGAGATCACTATTACAACCAAGTTATGGGTCACTGATGCTTCTTACGAGGGCGCATACAAAGCGTACGAACGTTCTTTACAAAAATTAGGGGTAGACTATATTGATATTTTCTTGATCCATCAGCCTTACAATGATTATTATGGCGCATGGCGTGTCATGGAAGAACTCTATGATGCAGGAAAAGTAAAGGCAATCGGAGTCTCTAATTTTTCAACCGGTCGTTTGACTGATTTGATTTTGAATCATCGGATCAAGCCAGTGATCAACCAAATCGAACAACATCCATACCGTCAACAAAAACAACAAAGAGAAACAGCCACTCATTTTGATGTCGTGACTGAAGCGTGGAGTCCCTTCAACCAAGGAAAAGATGGGATCTTTGATGAACTAGTTTTAAAGGAATTAGCTGAAAAATACCATAAAACTGTCCCACAAATCATCCTACGTTGGCAAACACAACTAGGGATCATCACGATCCCTAAGTCTGTCCATGTGGATCGTATGAAGCAAAATATCGCCATTTTTGATTTCCGATTAACAGAAGAAGAATTAAATTTGATTGAACAGCTCGATCAAGCACCAGAGTCGACCGGACCTCGTGAACATCGCACCTTAGTTGAAAATCTGCATAATATCTCCATTGATCAAGCAAAACAGTAAATGATATGCTGATGTGTAAAAAAAGAGAGCATAGAAGCTTGTAGTGTTTCTAAAAAGTAGTTCTTTAATACTTAGTGCGGGTAGAAAACAGTCTTGTTTTCTACCCGCATTTTTTTGTTGAAAAACTTAGAAAACTGGGATCATATCATTCTCTAAACAATTGGATAGGAACGAAGTATCAATCAAGATAGATTGGTGTGTGATTTTAAAGTATAAGGGTGGTACATTTAGTTTTTTCTTTTCTAATCAACCAGCTTTTCTAGCTATCTAATTGACTTGCATGACGATGACTTTGGTGGCAATAAAGGTATCGCCAACTTGTTGACCATAAAGATTGACGGATCTTTCAAGCTGTAAGTCTGCTCTTGAGCCTTCAACGATTCGAGAGTTTTGAGTTTGTGCATTATAAATAACGGCTGTAATCTCAGTCTCACTGGTAATAGTAAAGCTTAATTTTTCGTCAGAGGAGACTGCCATATCATAGATCTCATCATCTTCATTTTTTTGATAAAATTTTGTGATCTCTAGTTCAAATTGATCACCATTCATAGACACAAGAATCCCAGACTCATCTGCTTGATCAAGTAAATCATTAGCACGATCAAAATCTGTTTGCTCGTTGTTGTTTTGCTCATCATCGCCACTTTGACTCGTTTCGGTTTGTTTTTGCGGGGGAGTGATTTGTGCATTGGTGGGGACGTTGTCATTGTTCACCTGTGACTGGTTGGTGGTAGAACCACAGCCAGTCAATACTATCGCTAAGAAGAGAATGGATAACATTCTTTTTTTCATAAAAACACCTTCCTGTTTATTCATATCGTAATGCTTCGATTGGTTTTAATTTCGACGCTTTATAGGCGGGTAAATAACCAAAAATAGTACCGATCAGCATCGAAAAAGTAACACTGATCAAAATAGAAAGCAGAGATATCGTCAGTGGATACTCTAGCAGATTCAGGGCGACCAGACTGATGATCGTGCCTAAAATAATACCAATCAATCCACCAATTACTGATAAGACGATTGCTTCTGTCAGGAATTGTTGCAAAATCACTTTTCGTTTGGCGCCTAATGCCTTCTTTAAGCCAATCTCTCTAGTTCGCTCTGTCACGCTGACCAGCATCGTATTCATGACTCCAATCCCACCGACTAACAAGGAAATACTGGCAATTCCGCCCAATAAAATCATATTTGAACGATTGATATCATCAGTCATCTTCTTTACCTCATCATAATTTCGAATGGAAAAAACAAAATCTGATGGTGGGATGCTTTTTGTCAGTTCATGGCTAGCCTGAACGACAGCTGATTCTAACACTTCTGCATTCGTAGCCTGAAACAATACCGTTGGCTTTTGATTAAGTTTCCCTTCAACTAGACGTTGGCTATTTCTAGGAATGAAAACATATTTCCCTGAAAGTTGATCCGTTTCAGACTCTGCGATACCGATGATTCGAAAAGGTGTTCCATTAATCTCAATCAGTTGATTTAAAGGGTTGCGATACTGAAAAAAAATCTCTGCCAAGTCAGCTGTGATCAGAGCGACTTGTTTTTGTGATTGTAATTCGGTTTCAGTCATTGCTCTACCTTTAAGAATCTTATGAGGCATGATTTCAAAGAAACTTCCATCCATTCCTAATACTACGGCATCGGTCTGTCTCTCTCTTTGAAAGACCGGCAAATTAGCTTCATAGAATAAGCTGACATTCTTGGCATGATCGATAGTCAGTAATTTTTGGAGTTCACCATCTGATATCTGAGGAGAATAGTCAGGTAGCCGATCATTTCTACCATTTTCTCCGGCAAGAAAGGCACTTCTGGCGTCATATTCGATACGCATCGAATTAGTAGAACCGCCAATCATCTGCTTTTTCATATTTTCAGTATTTCCATTGATAATACTCACAATGGAAATGATTGAAGCAATCCCAACAATGATTCCTAACATCGTCAACAGGGAGCGTAAGCGATGCTGGTAAATCGATTGAATCGCTAACCGAATATTTTCTTTCATTCTTTGACCTCCTCAACAATCAAACCATCTTTTAAAAGAATTTGACGTTTGGCATAGTCAGCAACCTCTTGTTCATGTGTAATCAACACAACTGTCTTTCCCATATCATTTAGATTTGCGAATAGGGACATGATTTCATGACTATTGGCTGTGTCTAAGGAGCCGGTCGGTTCATCAGCTAAAATCACATTTGCCTCTCCAACCAGTGCCCGAGCAATGGCTACCCGCTGTTTTTGACCACCAGATAATTGATTGATCCTAAAATCGATTCGGTCAGCCAAACCGACACTTTCTAAGGCATGAATAGCACGACGTGTTCGTTCCTCTTGCATGACACCGGCATACAAAAGTGGTAAAGCAACATTTTGTAAAACGGACAATTTTGGCAATAGTTCAAAATTTTGAAAAACAAAACCAATTTTTTGATTGCGAATCTCAGAAAGATCGTCTTCGTCCATTTGACTGGTTATCTTGCCATCAATTAGATAGCTTCCTTTTGTCGGTGTATCTAAGCAGCCGATAATATTCATCAAGGTTGATTTGCCCGAACCTGATCGTCCCATGATAGAAACAAACTCCCCATTGTCAATTGTTAGATTGATTTTATTCAAGACATGGATTTCACCAAGCCCTTGTTGGAACGTTTTACAGACATCAATTAGTTGGATCATTTGTTCTCACATCCATTCCTACTTTGACATCATTTGTGGGAAAGACAAGCTCGCTGTCCAAGTCTAGCTCACTTTCTAGCAAATATATTGCTTCATCCATTTCATCTTCGAACAACTCTACTTGTTTTTTGCTGATTTTATGATTTTCAACAACATAAATGAAAGGCTTGTCTTCTTCATAGAAAACGAATGATTTTGGCAGCTTGATTTCTGTTTGGTTTTCTTCGATCAGTTCCACGAAACAATGAGTACCAATGCTTGGTGGGGTTTCACTTTTATCCAAAGCAACTTCAAAGCTGAATTGAGATAAATTTGGGTTTGCACCTTGTTCTTCCACAACTACTGAAGGTTCTTTCATATCACCAACTCGTGTGATCTGTCCAGTCCATTGCTGACTACCGCCATTACGATCCTTTAGTTGAACTTTTTGTCCCGGTTCCAGCTGACTGCGACGGAATTCATCTACGGTCCCTTTTAAAAACAGCCGGCTTGTGTCGACGATAGTCATGAAAGGGGACTCTGGGGCTGCTTCACTCGCATTCATATTCATTTGTCGTTCATCAATATCTTTGACGATTCCGTCAATACCAGCCTCCACGACATCTGAACCATGTTGTTCTTTGACGGAGTTCAACTCCAATTCTGCTCGTTCTAGTTCTAAGGTTGCATCGCCTATACTATTCTCTGAATTTTGAGCTTCCATCAATAGTTGACTTTGTTGCATTTCTAATTCATTTTTGCGGTCTTCTAGCGCTTCTTTATCTTCATCCTTTGCGGTAGTTATTTTTTGTTTGGTCTCTTCCAATTGAGTAGTTACCTTGTTGTATTGTTCCCATTTCTGGTTTGTTTGTCGCTGGGCTTGTTCTACTGCACTCCTACGGTTTGCAGTGGTTTGCTCTGCTTCCTTAATAGCTAAAGATCCTTCAGGGTTAGAATAGACAAACAGCGCTTGTCCGGCTTTCACTTGATCTCCCGTCGCAACCTTTTTTTCGACGACTGAGCCTCGCCCGCTATCTACCTTCACTTCAATGGTTCTCGCCGGTTCAATGACCCCCACCAAGTGAAAGTCATTTCTAGGTTGCAGATCTTGTAAAGATACACGCGTGATAGCTGGGGCTTCTCGGCGATCAAGCCTTAAAGCACTTGCCCCAGCTGTACTGCCGATAACCAGTAGAGCACCAGTGACCATGATGGCTTTTTTAAAATTTTTTTTATGTTTTCTCAAACCTCTCACCTTCCTCATTGGTTAATTGGATGACTACCTTTATTTAAGCACTTCACCTACAAACGTTTTGAATGATTCTCTTAATATATTCTGAAGATTTCTTAAGAGATATTCTCTATTCGTTGTATCCTCGCTTTGTTATAATCAAGAATGAATGAAGACTATTTATTTGAAAGGAACTTTTCATGCATATTAAACATCCTCGCTTTGTTTTTTCCTTTTTAGGCATCTGCTTATTATTAGGAATCGTTTGGCTAATAAAGGAGACAAGAATCATTCACATGGTCATCGACGATTTTTTTTCAAAATTTGTCATGCAAGAAGTTGTTGGAACGAGTGACGGGGAAGGGGGGACGATTATTGGAAATTTTGTTGATTGGACGATGATCAAGCAACTCCTATTAGCATTCTCTCTCTTTCTTATTTTTATCGTTTTCTTAATCAACTATTTTATCTATCGCTACTACTCAAGAAAAAAGATTACACAAATCGCTGAAGGCATTCAGCCTTTTTTCTCTGGGTCTACGGAAGCTTCGACTAGAAGTATGCCAATCGATAATGAATTGTTAAAAATAAAAAATACGATGAACCGAAATGAAACCCTCCTAAAGGAAGAAACCCAACGAACAAAGGACTTGATCACTTATTTGGCTCACGACTTGAAGACACCTTTAGCCTCCGTGATCGGCTACCTCAACTTATTATTGGATACAAAGAACTTAACGAACGAACAAATGGCTCAGTCTCTGACTATCGCTCTTGAAAAGTCTGAACGGTTGGAAACACTGATGAATGAATTTTTCGATATTACTCGATTCAATCTTCAAGATATCCAATTGTTTAAACGAGAACTTGATTTTGTGTTCTTATTAAAACAAATCCAGGAAGAATTTTACCCGTTGTTGAAAGAAAAAGGACAAGAGGTTCGTTATATCGGACCGGAAAGCTTGAAAATTGAAGCTGATAGTGAACAGTTAGCCAGAGTATTGAATAATCTATTGAAAAATGCGATCGCCTACGCACCTGAACATACAATGATCACAATGGAACTATCGGTTTCTGAGCATCAAGCAACCTTTATTCTTGCCAATCAAAGTGAGCTCATCGAACAAGAGCAGCTGGAAGCATTATTTGAAAAGTTTTATCGCCTTGATCAAGCCCGTTCAACAAAAACCGGCGGTGCGGGACTAGGTCTAGCGATCGCCAAAGAAATCATTCTGGCTCATCAAGGAACCATTCAAGCTGCCAGCAAAAATAATGAAATCCAGATGTTTGTTACTTTGCCTTTGGGTAATACAAAAATGAAGGTATCAGAAAGCAACTAAGTTGAAAAGGACGGTCGATACGATTGGAAAAAATACTTTTAGTTGAAGATGAAAAAGAAATTTCAGACCTAATTCTCTTTTATTTGCAGAACGAGAATTTTTTAGTAACGACTTGCTCTGATGGGAAATCTGCTCAAACACAAATTGAACAAAATACATTTTCACTGGCAATTCTTGACGTGATGCTACCGGACATCTCTGGGTTCGAACTTTGTAAAGAAATCCGAAAAAATCATAAATATCCGATCATCATGTTGACCGCAAAAACCGAGGAAATCGATAAGATCACAGGATTGACGATTGGCGCAGACGATTATATTACGAAGCCCTTTCGCCCTTTAGAAGTAATTGCCCGAGTGAAGGCCCAGATTCGGCGATCCACTCAGTACAATGGATTTGATAAACACAAATTGATCGTTAAAGATTTGGTATTAGATGTTGATAAACGAAAATGTTTTTTACAGGAAGAGGAGCTTTTTCTGACACCAATCGAATTTTCCATCTTAAAATTATTGATGGAACGCCAGGGACAAGTCATCAGCTCTGAAGAAATGTTTCATGAAATTTGGGGCGAAAAATATTATACTTCCTCCAATAATACCATCATGGTCCACATTCGAAATTTAAGAGAAAAAATGCATGACACGCACAAGCAGTCTTCCTATATTAAAACGGTTTGGGGCATTGGCTATAAAATTTAAAGCTAAGATCAGAAAGCGTGGCATAAGTCAGGCAGTGTATACGCACAAAAACACAAGGGACATTCGAAAACCAACAAATTTCGAGTGCTCCTTGTGTTTTTATCTTCGATGTTTCAACTAATTTTTTTCGTTCTTCTAGTTCAATAGCGTGGCTTAGTGAAAGGGATTATCTGCTTATTTCCAGCGAGCGTCCACCACGATACCCTTTACTGATTGAAACGTTTTCTAAGAAATGATACTCTAAGGATAACAGATGAAAAAGAGGAGAATAACATATGAGGATCGTAATCGTCGGTGGCTCATTTGCGGGCATTCAGACAGCTATTTCTTTGCGCAACGACTGTCCAGAAAGTGAGATAATCATTATTGAGAAGCAAGCGCGGATAGGTTTTATCCCGAATAGTGTCAATTTGATTTTAAAAGGGGAATTTCATGAAGAAGCCCATCATTATTGGATCACTAAAGAGCAATTGACTCAAGAACATCAGATAGCAGTACGGGTAGAAACAGAAGTGACTGCGCTAAACAGCGATAAAAACCAAATCCAATTAAATGATGGGGAAATATTGTCTTTCGATTTTCTTGTGATTGCGACAGGCTCACAACAACGCTTCCGTTTTAGTACACAAGAAAACGACACGATTTGGACAATCAAAGATCCTAAAACTTCGCAACAATTCCAACAACGTATTGGAAATGCAAAAAAAATCGCAGTGGTCGGTGCAGGGCAAGTTGGCTTGGAACTCATCGAAGGATTAGTGAACCTGGGAAAAGAACTTCATCTGTACGAAAGCCAATCGACAGTTTTATTCCGATATTTTGATCCAGAGATGATCAAGCCGTTGTATCGCGAGCTGAACAATCGAGGTATTCGATATTTCTTAAATGAACAAGTACAAGAAATCATTGAAGCAGAACAAACAAAGATCTTCACGGAAAAAAGAAGTGAGACGTATGATTTAGTCTTGTTAGCAAATTACACCCGACCAGATAATCAATTATGGGAAGAATCCTTGCGATTGAATGATGATGGGACGATCTGGGTAAATGACTACCTGCAAACATCCCAGGAAAATATTTATGCTATTGGCGATGCCATCCAAGTAACCTATCGACCAACGCAAGAAAAGATGTACGTGTCTTTAGTCAACAATGCGATTCGAACGGCGAAGATCGCCAGTAAAAATATCAGTGGGCAACAAAAGAAGGATTTAGGTACGTATCGTCCAATCGGTAATCACTGGTTCGGACATTATTTTGGGAGTGTCGGTTTAACAGAAAGCGAAAGTATCTTTTATGCTGGGGAAATCAACACACAATATTTAACCACCAGAGCTTCTGCTGCGAATCAGGAGTTGATCCAAATAAAAGTGCTATTGACGGAAGAAGGAAAACTGATTGGCGCGCAATGTCATAGCCAAGCAGTTATTTTCTATCTTTTAGACCGACTGACTTTAGCAGTTGAGGAAGGATGGACACTCGCAGACCTGGAAGCGCGCGAATTCTTCTTTCAACCAGAGTATCGAGCGCCAACAGCTCTTGTAAAGGTGGTTGATTCTTTCGATGAAGATTGAAGAATTTTTAGAAAAAAAAGAGCAAATCCAAATTGAGATTTTACGAATGCTTGTATTAGAAGGTGGTTCCGCTTCAATCAATGAGTTGCGCTCCTCTGTGAAATTATCAAAATCTGCCTTCGACCAATATATCGAAGACCTTGAATTGATCGGTCGTATGATGAAAACAAAGATTTCTGTCCGAAAAAATGAATTTCAAGTCGTCCTTGAATTAGATGAGCATACGAGTTTAGAAAAAATCATGCTTTTTTTGGTACAACAAAGCGTGAAATATCAGATCTTGACGTATCTTCTTGAACACCAACAAGCTTCAAGTGTTCGTTTGGCAACAGCTTTTACGATCAGTGAATCCTCTGTCTTTAGGAAAACCAAAGAATTGAATCAGCTATTGAAAGAGTTCTCTCTACAGATAAAGAATGGACAAATCCAAGGAGAAGAGCTCCAGATCCGTTATTTTTATTATTCCTTATTTCAATTTTTCCCAGAGTCACAAAGACCACAGTATTTACAAGATACTCCAGATAAGCGTCCGTTGATAGTAGGATTGGCGCATGTGTTGAATACAACTTTTTCCCCACAATCATCGACAAAAATTGCGACATGGATCGGTATTACACGGAAAAGGTTACTGTCAGATAAGATGAAGTTTTCTAGTACAAAAGAGAAAAAAGAAATATACCAAGAGGATCAACTGTACCAGACCATCCATCCGGTGATTTCCTTATATCTTAGTCGAACAGCAGCTGATGTTACGGCGTATGAGTCGATGATGTTTTATAGTTTTCTCGTTACTTTCTCGGTACTGGAGGAAGAGACATTTTATCAATACGAGTTGACTCGTAGCAAAAAGTTACCTACAGCGGTGTTGGATACGTATATTCGAGAAACCATGCTGTGGCATTATCGACCAAGGCGTCTAAAAATCAAGGAAGAGAAAACAATTGGGTATCACTTGGCACAAATCAATAATGAGTTATACTTTTTTTCTGGCTATTTAACCATCTATGATCCGCCACACTTACTCATCCAACAACAACGGATGTTGGGTGATTCGTTGACTCAATTACTTGAACGATTGAAAAAAACGACAGTCGAACAGCTTCCTATGAAAAAATTGACCAATCAAGTTTTGGATAATCTGATGAGTCAATACGCGAATATTTTGATGATGATCGATTTCTATATTGAAAAATCTGTGGTTATTGGCATTGATCTACAATCATTACCGATCTATCGGGTTGCTTTCCAACAGTTCTTGATTCGAGAGTTAAAGGGGATCAGCGGGATCGTGATCGAAGAAGTCCAACCAGAAAAAAGTTATGATTTTGTGATCACCTTCAATCAGGATAAAAAAGGTCAAGAGTACTATTATCTATCGGAGTTTGCTTCAAGTTATGATATTTTAAGGTTAAAGCAAAAAATCGAGCAAGAAAAAAAAGCCAAAAATTAAAAAACTGTCAAAAAAAAAGTGAATTGCTATTTTTTTGGCAGTTTCTACTCCTTAAATAGGTGTACCATAAAAGTAGTTAAAGAAAGCGTTTGCAAAAATGGAGGAGATCATAATGACAGAATCAACGTATATCATGGCGATTGACCAAGGGACAACAAGCTCACGAGCGATTATCTTTGATAAAAAAGGAAGACACATCGGTAGTTCGCAAAAGGAATTCACACAATATTTTCCCCGGGAAAGCTGGGTAGAACATGATGCGAATGAAATCTGGAACTCCGTACAATCAGTTATCGCAGGTGCGTTTATTGAATCTGGTATCAAGCCAACACAAATCGCCGGTATTGGTATCACGAATCAACGTGAAACAACAGTGATTTGGGAAAAAGATACAGGACGTCCGATTTATCATGCTGTAGTTTGGCAATCGCGTCAATCAGCTGGTATTGCTAACAAATTAAAAGAAGACGGACACCAAGAGTTTTTCCATGAAAAAACTGGTTTAGTCATTGATGCGTATTTCTCTGCTACTAAGATTCGCTGGATCTTAGACCATGTAGAAGGTGCACAAGAGCGAGCAGAAAAAGGCGAGTTGATGTTTGGAACGATCGATTCTTGGCTTGTTTGGAAATTGACAGATGGGCAAGCACATGTAACCGATTACTCGAATGCGAGTCGTACAATGTTGTTCAATATCCATGAATTGGATTGGGATCAAGAAATCTTAGATCTACTGAATATTCCACGAGTGATGTTACCGAAAGTAACCTCAAATTCAGAGATTTACGGTTATACACAAGGGTACCACTTCTATGGTAGTGAAGCACCGATTTCTGGGATGGCAGGAGACCAACAAGCGGCCTTATTCGGTCAAATGGCTTTTGAGCCAGGAATGGTCAAAAATACGTATGGTACAGGTTCATTTATTGTGATGAACACAGGTGAAAAACCACAATTATCTAAAAACAATCTGTTGACGACGATTGGTTACGGAATAAATGGAAAGGTTTACTATGCGCTAGAAGGGAGTATCTTCGTTGCCGGTTCTTCCATCCAATGGTTGCGTGACGGTCTGCAAATGCTACAAAAAGCGAGTGATTCAGAAGATGCAGCGAAGCGTTCAACTAGTGATGACGAAGTTTACGTTGTACCTGCTTTTGTTGGACTTGGCGCTCCTTACTGGGATCAAGCAGCACGTGGTTCTATGTTTGGTCTTACTCGAGGAACAACGAAAGAGGATATCATCAAGGCGACATTACAATCCATTGCCTACCAAGTTCGAGATATCATCGATACGATGCAAGATGATACCGGCATCCAGATTCCTGTGTTAAAAGTTGATGGAGGTGCAGCCAATAATGAATACTTGATGCAGTTCCAAACAGATATCTTGAATGTACCGATCCAACGTGCCGGTAACTTGGAGACCACTGCATTAGGTGCTGCCTTTCTTGCAGGATTAGCCGTTGGTTACTGGAAAGATACGGATGAAATTCGTGAGTTTTATGAAGCTGGTAAAATCTTCGAGGCGGAAATGCCAGAAGAGCGTAGAGAAAAACTTTACACTGGTTGGAAAAAAGCAGTGAAAGCAACTCAAGCATTTGAGTAAAGGGAGGGAACACAAGATGTTTTCAAAAAAAACAAGACAAGATAACATTGACCACATGAAACAAGAAGAATTAGATCTTTTGATTATTGGGGGCGGAATCACTGGTGCAGGTGTAGCAATCCAAGCAGCTGCTTCAGGTATTAAAACCGGTTTGATCGAAATGCAGGATTTTGCAGAAGGAACTTCTTCACGCTCAACCAAGTTAGTTCATGGGGGGATTCGTTACCTAAAAACGTTTGACGTTGAAGTGGTCGCAGATACAGTAGGCGAACGTGCAGTGGTACAACAAGTGGCACCGCATATCCCTAAACCAGATCCGATGTTGTTGCCGATTTATGAAGGAGAAGGCGCAACGACATTCAATATGTTTTCTGTAAAAGTAGCGATGGATCTTTATGATAAATTAGCAAAAGTAACTGGAACGAAGTATGAAAACTATACGTTGACACCTGAAGAAGTTCTTGAACGTGAGCCGTTTCTTAAAAAAGATGGCTTAACAGGTGCCGGTGTTTACTTGGATTTCCGGAATAATGATTCCCGTTTAGTGATCGATAATATCAAAAAAGCGGCAGAAGACGGAGCATATCTGGTCAGCAAAATGAAAGCTACCGGTTTTATCTATGAAGGTGACCAGATCATCGGAGTCAAAGCGCGTGATTTGTTAAGTGATGAAGTCATTGAGATCCGAGCAAAAGTAGTGATCAACACAAGTGGACCATGGGTGGACAAGATCCGTAACCTGAACTTCAAGCGTGCGATCTCACCAAAAATGCGTCCGACAAAAGGCGTCCATTTAGTAGTAGACGCGAAGAAACTGCCTGTGCCACAGCCTACTTATTTCGATACAGGAAAACAAGATGGTCGGATGGTCTTTGCGATTCCTCGTGAAAACAAAACGTATTTTGGGACAACAGATACCGATTACCAAGGCGATTTTACAGACCCTCAAGTAACACAGGAAGATGTGGATTACTTACTAGACGTGATCAATCATCGTTATCCAGAAGCAAATATCACTTTGGCTGATATCGAATCAAGTTGGGCAGGATTACGTCCGTTATTGATCGGCAATGCTGGTTCTGACTACAACGGTGGTGATAACGGTTCGATCTCTGATAAAAGTTTCCGTAAAGTCGTTGATACGGTGACGGATTACAAAGAAAGCAAGGTATCACGAGTAGAAGTCGAAGATGTGTTGAATCATTTAGAAAGTAGTCGTGATGAAAAAGCACCATCCACTGTTTCTCGCGGTAGTTCATTAGAACGTGAACCAGATGGACTAGTTACTTTATCTGGTGGTAAAATCACCGATTATCGCAAAATGGCAGAAGGCGCGATGAAATTGATCCGTCAACTGTTACAAGAAGAGTATGGTGTAACTGTAAAAGAGATTGATTCCAAGACTTATTCGATCTCAGGCGGCGATTTTGATCCGACGAAACAAGAAGAAATGGTCGAAGAATATACAAAAATCGGTGTGGAAGCAGGTCTTGATGAAAAAGATGCTGCATATATCGCAGATTTCTATGGAACAAATGCGAAACACATCTTTGAATTAGCAAAAGAAATGAATCCTTATCCAGGATTGACTTTGGCAGAATCTGCGCGTCTGCGTTACGGATTAGAAAACGAAATGGTCTTAGTTCCAGGTGACTATTTGATTCGCCGTACCAACCATCTACTTTTTGAAAGAGATCAGTTAGATGCCATCAAACAACCGATCATTGATGCGATTGCTGCATACTTTGAATGGACAGACGAAGAAAAAGAACGTGAAACACAACATTTAGAGCAACTGATCGCTGAGTCAGACTTACGTGACCTGAAAGGAGAAAAATAAAATGAATGCAGACATGACCCAAATCATGGGGGAATTTATTGGAACGATGATTTTGATCCTTTTAGGGGACGGCGTATGTGCAGCAGTGAATTTAAACAAAAGTAAAGCGCAAGCCTCCGGTTGGATCGTCATTGCATTTGGTTGGGCAATGGCTGTTACGATGGCAGTATTTATTTCAGGATTCATGGGACCCGCTCATTTAAATCCTGCGGTGACACTTGGGATGGCAATGACAGGGGCAATCGGTTGGAATTTGGTTTTCCCATTCATCATCGCGCAATTACTAGGTGCAATCGTCGGTGCGGTACTTGTTTGGTTATCTTATTTGCCACATTGGTCAGCAACAAAGGATCAAGGGGCAATCTTAGGAACCTTTGCGACTGGACCAGCCATCCGCAACTATCCTGCTAACTTTATTACAGAGTTGATCGGTACGTTCGTTTTAGTCTTAGGACTATTGGCATTTGGCCAAACAGAATTTGCGGGTGGAACAAATGTCTTTGCTGTTGGAGGATTGATTTTAGCTATCGGGTTATCACTAGGTGGTTCAACAGGATATGCGATCAATCCAGCTCGTGATCTAGGTCCACGTATCGCTCATGCGATTTTACCAATCGCTAATAAAGGTGGTTCTGACTGGGGTTATTCATGGGTACCGATTGCAGGACCAATGGTTGGTGCAATCGTCGCAGTAGGTATGTACACGTTGATGGTTTAATGAAATAAATTTTCTATATTAAAATAAATGGTTCTCTTGGTCGTTATTCACAAACCAAGAGAACCATTTTTAATTGATCAGTCAAGTCGTAACAACAAGAGAGTCGATAAACTTACATCAAGCTTTGATAGATGTCAATGATCTCTGACACGTTCGTTTCTCTTGGATTTCCTGGGGTACAGACATCATTGAACGCATCTTCAGCAATTTTTGCAATATCCGCTTCTTTGACACCTAGTTCGGAGATCGTCGCAGGGATGCCAACTTTCTTCGATAAAGCGTCAATCGCTTCACAAGCGGCATCACGAATATCTTGGATGGAACGAGATTCTGCGTCTTTAATGTTCAGTGCCTTCGCGATTTCTCGATATTTATTGCCTGTAAACTCTTTATTGTATTTCATGACCGTTGGTAATAAGGCAGCGCAAGCGACACCGTGGGGGATGTCATACCATGCGGATAATGGATGAGCCATTCCATGCACAAGACCTAAACCAACATTTGAAAAACCCATTCCTGCAAGGTACTGTCCTAAAGCCATATCTTCTCGACCTTTTGGATCACCATTCACGGAATCGGCTAAACTACGACCGATAATCTCAATGGCTTTGAGATGGAACATATCACTCATTTCCCATGAACCTTTCGTGATCAATCCCTCGATAGCATGAGTCATCGCATCCATCCCAGTTGCCGCACACAAGGCTTTCGGCATGCCCATCATCAAATCACTGTCAACAAAGGCAACGATTGGAATATCATGAGGATCAACACATACAAATTTACGAGAACGCTCTTTGTCAGTGATCACATAGTTGATCGTGACTTCAGCGGCCGTACCAGAAGTCGTCGGAACAGCTAAGATCGGCAAGCTTGGATGTTTTGTATCTGCCACACCTTCTAGACTACGGACATCAGAAAACTCTGGATTCGTTACGATAATTCCAATGGCTTTGGCTGTGTCGATCGGCGAACCTCCGCCAATTGCCAGGATCACATCCGCTTTTGCTTCTTGAACGAAAGTCACGCCCTCTTTGACATTCTCGATCGTTGGATTAGGTACGATACCGTCGTAGATTTCATAAGCAATCTCTGCCTCATCTAATAAGGTGGTGACTTTTGCTACGACACCGATTTTATGCAGCTCTTTATCGGTGATCACAACTGCTTTTTTGAAATTTCTTGCATGAAATTCCGTTGGGATAGCTGCAATAGCCCCTTTTCCATGATAGGATGTTTCATTTAAAATCATTCGATTTGCCATTTGATTTACTCTCCTTTAGGTAGGTCGGTTTCAGAAATTATATATTCTGATGGATAACGCAGTTTTTTGAAATAATAGGTGCGATCCTTTTTATTGAATGTTCGCACCACATGACAAGGATTTCCTACTGCTAAAGAATTAGCTGGGATATCCTTCGTGACGACACTTCCAGCTCCAATCACTACATGATCACCGATTGTCACCCCGGGCAGTATGGATGTATTTGCACCGATCCAGACGTTGTCGCCGATCGTAACAGGCGCCCCAAATTCTGCTTGGTACTCTTGACGTAAAACAGGATCTAAGGCATGGCCGGCTGTGTAGATCCCCACATTTGGAGCAAGTAAGACATCCTTACCAATCGTGATCGGAGCAACATCAAGTAACGTGCAATTATTATTGGCTAAAAAGTTTTCTCCAACGGTGATGTTGATTCCATAGTCGCAATGAAAGGGTTGTTCAACAAAGAGTTTGTCCCCAGTTTGCTTGAACATTTTTTTGATCAATTGCTGACGCTCAGATAATTTTCGAGGATGGATATGATTGAATTCATAAAGGAGATCTCTCGTGACCAAACGAAGCTGCAATAATTCTTCATCTTGACGATAGACCTCACCAGCAATCATTTTTTCGACATTGGATTTCATTTTGCACCTCACGATTGTTAATCGTTCAAATAGCCAGCACGTGGGACAACCCTAAACGCATCAGCCAGTAATTTCAAATTGTCATCTTCTAACGTTTGTTTGATTCCACCTTGGGCCATGACGATCGTATAGACTTGGGCAGCTTTTTCAGCTGTTTCGATCAAACCAAATGTTTCATCCATATCTTTTCCAGAACCATAGATTCCATGTTGTGGCCAAACGACTAAACGGGTTTCTTTCATTTTTGCGGCAGTTGCTTCGCCGATTTCATTCGAACCGGGAACTAACCATGGAATGACCGAGATACCTTCTGGAAAGACAACTAAGCACTCTGTACACATTTGCCATAATGTACGAGTCAATTCGCGTTCAGAAAGTGGATGGCTAAAAGTCATGGCTAACAAGTGTGTTGCGTGACAATGCATGACGATGCGGTTATCTGGATCGACACTTAATCGAGCGATATGGCTCATGAAATGACTTGGTAACTCAGAAGTCGGAACAGCATCAGGGCTTAATCCCCATAAAATGTCGATCGCATGACCATCTCCGGTCACACGGATCAATCCAAGATTTTCTTCTGGCTCTGCCTGTACATTTTTAAAATATTTTCCAGACCCTGTCACTAAGAAATACCTTCCGGCTAATTGTTGGGCATCAAATGGCAACGGCAGTGTTCGTAAAACTTTCGTAGGGTCGATAAAAGGTAAGACTTGTGCTTCTTCTAATAAGTAGGTGATATTCCCACCATTACGTTCATCCCATCCTAGGCGGTACATATTGGTTGTTGCTTGAATCATCTCTTGTACAAATGGAGCAGTGAGCATCGCTGATTTTTTCACGAGTGAGACCTCTTTTCTTTTTCTGATGAATAGAAAGAACATGTAGTATGTGGTTATTTTGTAAATCAACAGAAAGAACCTCAAAATCAGTTAGACGGATTCTCGAAGGCTTCTGTTGATAGGTGAAGGGCTTTTTTTACAACTTGATAGATAGTGTTCATGAAGCAACACTTCGGTCATAAGCCAGAAAAATCAAAAATGAACCAGCCATTTTCGATTTTCTATTTTACTGCTCAGGTCAGAGCGCTTCTTTCACAACCTGTGATAAACGGTGTTCGAAAGCCAGCTCCTTCAATATTAAGTCAAAAATCGAAAAAATATGAGGAACTATTTTCTCGATTTCCGTCTTAATACTCGGAGCTAAACGGCTTTCTCACAACCTCTTACTTTGTACGTCTTTTTCGTATTGTAGGACTTCTTGGTACCAGTCCATGCCTACTGGGACGTTGTTGATTTCACAGAAGTAATTCCAAACGTCGGCGTATGGGAAGTCTTTTAATTCTTCAGTGAAGGCTAAGCGTTTGGTGAAGTCGAAGTTTAGTTCGGCTTGTTTTAATTCTTCGATTGGTTCAAGCATGGCTTTTAACAATGCCTTTTGCGTATTTCTTGTGCCGATTGCCCATGCGGCGATCCGGTTGATGGTTGCGTCAAAGAAATCGAGTCCGATCGCTGTTTTTTCAAGTAAATGATTGCGGACTAATTCTTTGCCGATTTCTTGTAATTCATCATCCATGATCACAACATGGTCTGAATCCCAACGCACAGGACGAGAGACGTGGAGCATGATCCCTTTTGAGAATAAGGCTAAAGACGAAAGTTTATTGGAGATGACTTCAGTTGGATGGAAGTGTCCTGCGTCTAGGCAGATCAATTTGTTACGTGTCAATCCATAGCCCATATAAAATTCGTGTGAACCTACTGTGTAAGCTTCGGCACCAAGTCCAAATAGTTTGGATTCTACGGCATCTTGTGTATATTCTTCGTTGAGTTCTTCTGAGAAAATCTCATCTAAAGATTCCATCAACCGTTGGCGTGGAGATAGGCGGTCGATTGGATTGTCTTTCATTCCATCAGGCATCCAAAAATTATCGATACATGTTTGTCCGATTTCTTTTCCCATATACTCGGCGATTTTACGAGCGCGTTTCCCATGTTCGATCCAGTAATCCCGTACTTCTTTGTCTGGATGAGCAAGTGTCAAGCCATCTTTCATCATTGGGTGAGAGAAGAAGGTTGGATTGAAATCAAGACCGATGCCTTGTTCTTTTGCCCATGCGACCCATTTCTCGAAATGTTTTGGTTCGATCTCATTTAAATCGACCGGTTCGTCTGTATCTAGATACATGGCATGTAAATTCAATTTATGATTCCCAGGAATCAATGAGAAAGCTTTTTCTAAATCTTGGCGTAATTGGTCCGGCGTATGTGCGGCTCCAGGATAGTTTCCTGTAGCCATGATGCCACCTGTTAATTCTCCATCTGGTGTCAAGAAACCTTTGACATCATCGCCTTGCCAACAGTGCATCGAAATCTTCACTTCTGCGAGTTTCTGCAAGACCTCCTCAGTATCGACACCGATACTCGCATATTTTGCTTTGGCTTCTTCATAACGTTCTTTGACATTCATCATATTGAATCTCTCCTTTTATATTAAAAATTCTTTATATCTAGCAAGTGCTTGTGTCATTTCCTCGGTATGTCGAGGGTGAAAAGTGGCTAATGAAACAGAATCTCTGATCGCTTCACGCGCCAGTTGCAACGTACCGTAGCCGTTCGTTGCAATCATTTGGACCATTAGATTGCCAATAGCGGTCGCTTCATCTGGTCCTGCTTCGACTTCGATATTGCAAATATCGGCTGTCAGCTGATTAAGGAAGGTATTATTTGAACCCCCACCGACGATGTGTAAATGATGAAATTCTATTCCGGTGATCCGTGCTAAGTTCTCTAGTTCGACAGCGTAGCATAGAGCTAAATTGTCATAGATACAGCGAGCCAGCTGACCAGGGGTTTGAGGGATAGATTGGTTTGTTTCTTTACAATAATCTTGTAATTCTTGAATCATATTTTGGGGATTCAAGAAACGTGGGTCGTTGACATTGATCAATTGTTGGAAAGGCGCTTCCTGTTCTGCCAGTTCTGCCAATTCAGCAAAACTATAGGCACCATCTTGCAAACGAGCAACTTCTTGGATCAACCACATACCCATGATATTTTTTAAGAAGCGAATGGTTCCTTGCACACCCCATTCATTTGTAAAGTTAGCTTCAAATGCTTCTTTTGTTGAAATGCCTTCAGGAATCTCTACACCCATCAACGACCAAGTGCCTGAACTGATGTATGCCCAATCTTTGCCAGTCGCGGGTGTGCCGACAACTGCTGAAGCAGTGTCGTGAGAAGCAATCGTGATAAAGGTCGCTTTTGGCAGATCATATGTCGGAAATTGGGCAGTTTGTAATTCGCCTAGAATCTGTCCAGGCTCGGTGATTCGTGGGAAAAGCGAAGCGTCGATGCCTAGAACAGCTAAAATATCTGAGTCCCATTTCCGAGTTTCTAAGTTCAGAAGCTGCATAGTAGACGCATTAGTCTTTTCGGTGACTGCTTCTCCAGTGAAGAGGTAACCGAGTAGATCAGGCATCAATAACAAACGATGGGCATTTATTAACGTTTCTTTTTCTTCAACAAGTAATTGAAACATCGTGTTGAATGGTTGCATTTGGATACCTGTTTTTTGGTAAAGTTCATCTAGTGGCATGTTTTGTTCAAATTGTGGGATGGCTTCTTTCGTTCGCTCATCACGATAGCTCGTCGGGGCGTCGATCAAATGACCATCAACATCAAGCAAGCCATAATCGACACCCCAAGTATCGATGCCGACATAACATTCTGCGATACCTTGTTGCTTGGCTTTTTCCAAACCTTTTAAGATTTCAGTGACTAGATGTGTGAGCGGCCACTTTGCGACACCATCGATTTTTTCAAATCCATTTTTGAAGCGATGGACTTCCTGTAAGTCAAAACGGCCTAATTCATTAAGATTGGCATGGATCAAACGACCACTTGAAGCGCCAATATCGATAGCAAGATAATTCATCAAAATTCCTCCAATTTGTTTTTACTTGAATCAATGAAAACTAGACTTCATTTGGGAGTGGCTTCTTTTTAAAAGTAAGGAGAAGAAAAAGAATACCTAAAACGGTCATCAAAATGCAGCCATTGATAAAAATATTTTGTAAAGCATCAGAACCGATACCGAATCTTTCTAAAAGTCGATGTCCATAGGGTGAAACAAAGTTACCGATATTTGCTAGAACGAGAATAAAGGAAGTGGTGCTTGCTTTTGCTACTTGCGGAACTGAACGAGTAGCATCATTGAAGATGTAGGGAACGAACAGAGCAAAGGCGATACCGTTCAGTGCAGCCCCAACACCGATCATAAATAAATGATTGGCTGTCAAGATGAGGAATAAGCTTGCTGCCATGATGAAAAAAGAAATAGGCAACGTCCATCGTTTCAATCCTTTGTAAATCAACCCGAATAAGAAACCAGCAACCATGTTAGCAATCTGCATAAAAGAAAGAAGCGTTCCGGCATCTGATTCTGTTCCTAGATTTTCAGTCACGATGAAGGTCGAAAGCTTAACGACAACGATCATGTAGAAAATACAGAGAAAGAAGATCAAAATGCCATACATGAGAGTAGTCGGACGGAGTGTTCCTTTTTGTGCTGTTTCTTTTTTAAAGGTGGAGTTTTGTTTTTTCTTTGGCGGTTCAGGGACGAAAGCCATAAATAAGAAAATGATCGGAATGGTGATCAAGTAAACTAAGAATGCTTTTTGCCAGCCAAAAGTGAGGAGACGTCCGGCAGTGAAGGTCATGACTGCAGCTCCTAAACCTTGAAAGGCGGATTGGAAGCCAATCAAGGTGGCAGCTTCTTCGCCTTCAAAAAATTCGCTGATCATACTGACTGCCAACGAGTTGAAGAGACCAAAGCCCGCACCTAATGCTGCGCGGGAGATCATCAATAAATAGAAGTTGGCAGTGAAGACAGGTAACACGCCAGCAACTCCAGCAAGCAACAACCCAAGTAAGACAGTTTGTTTCTGTCCGATGGCTTTGGCAATCAAACTACTCAAAGCAATAAAAATCACAACAGTTAGTTGAGGAATGGTCATCAGTAGTTCGACGGATGAAGCCGATTGATCATTGAAGTAGCCTAACATCATCGGTAAAGCGGATGCGATAGCAGTATTTGACGTTAAAACTAAGGAAATGGATAACAGCGACAGTTTCATCAACCAAGTCTTTCTCATAGCTTGTTCCTCCAGATGAAGATGTATTTGTTGCACTCATCATATCTTGTAACCCTTTTCACAACAATGTCAGTATGTTACTATATTGGTGTCAAATTTACATATCAAGGGGGAGTAAAACGATGAATCCGTTTGTACAAAAGATCTTTCTGCCGTATACACCCGAAGAGTTAGAACAGCGAAAGACGGGGCAATGGATCAAGGAATTTGAAGGAGAAAACTTAGACGAACAAGACCAGCAATTCAAATTAGACGATCACCATCTTTTTCAAGAAAATAATATTTTGATTCGCCAACATCGACGCTTCGCTCATTATCCACTACATTCCCACCATTTTTTAGAATTCAATTATATGTATTGCGGTACTTCAGAACAGATCGTCAACGGTCTGCCAATCACTTTGAAAGAAGGACAATTATTACTTTTAGATACAAATAGTCGCCATGAACTGATGCCTTTGGGTGAACATGATATTTTGCTGAATTTCTTATTCAAAACGAATGATATCAATATCAATCTTCTGAAAAAAATCGATCATCGCAGTGGGGGATTGACCTATAATTTTTTAATGAACGCCATTTTAGAACCTGGCTATAATGAGACCCATCTTTTGTTAAACTTATCAAAACAACCAGAGATCCAAGTCACCTTGGATCAAATGATCCTCGAATATTTTTCAAAAAAACATCTAGGAAATGAAATCATGAATGCTTTTTCACAAGTGTTATTTTTACAGCTTTCTAGAGTCTATCACTCCCAATTAGCAAAAATATACAAAAAAGATGGACAAAGCAACTTAATGATCAAAATTCTGCAACGGATCGAAAGTGACTATCGAACATTGAACCTAAAAACATTGGCAGATGAGTTAGGGTATAATCCAAATTATCTGTCTAATTTGATCAAACAACAGACTGGGAAATCCTTCAAACAATTGATTACGAACCAACGCTTACATGAAGCACAGGATCTAATTTTAGCTACCCGCTTCTCGATTGAGGAGATTGCGGCCAATGTAGGTTTTTCCAATAAGACACATTTTTACAAAAAATATCGAGAATATTTTGGGGATACGCCAATCGCCATTCGCAAACAACGTTGAGGACGTGGGCGATACATAAAAAAAACAACTGCGAAGGGAGTGAGACATTAGTTCTCCCCCCACCTATAACCGAATAAACGGCGGGAACAGAAGTAACCTCTTCGAAAAATAAGGCGCCATCCACAAAAATTTGAAAAACAATTTTCGTGGATGGCGCCTTATTTCTCGAGGCTGAACACTTCTGTCCCGACCTCAGATCGCAGTTGTTTTTTGTTAATTTAAAGCAGTTAGAACATTATTTGGTACTTGATTTTCATTGATCGTCGTTGGCCCAGAGGTTACTCGTTTTTGGCTGACCTCTGCTTTGACATAACTATTAGGTTCTAACGGTGTTGGATTTTCTGAAGCAATCGTATAAGGCAATTTGATTGTTTTGCCATCCTTAGTAACAAAGGATAATTCATAGTCATACGCTTTCCAATCCCACATTTTTTCGCCGCTATCATTTCGTGCATCTTTCAAAGGTGGAACCTTTTCCGGTACTTTTGCGTAGGCAACTTGGCTATTGTAGGTCTGATCATAATATTGATAACCTTTGTAGCCACCAAACAATAACAATAAGAGAGCAATTGCTCCAATCAATTTTTTCATCATATCCATCCTTTTATGTTTCTTGATATATCCAATTATCGCCGATTGATACAGTGTTTGAAAATCGAAAAACGTGACAATTTTGAAATATTATTAAAATAATACCATTCAGACTCGTTCAGTATCTGTTTGACATTCTGGCAACCGCTTGCTATAGTAAAAAAGAAAAATAAATAAAACCTAGATGAACGAGGTATTTTGATGAGTGTAGTAGGTATCTAATCGAGTAAGTTGAATAACCAATAAAGCAGTAGGCTTATTTGGTGTGCTTATAGATGGTACCTGTCTGAAACATTTCTTGTAATCAAATCAAGGGGAGGACATGTCTTATTTTAGCTGTGTCCTGCCCTTTTATTCTATTTTAGGTCTTTATTTATTTTGGGGACAGGTATCTCTTCAAGAAAAGGAGAGAATATGAATCATACAATCAAACAATTACAATTTGAACAAATCAGAAAAGAAGTGATTGCCCGAGCAATCGGAGATCACACGAAAGAACGTCTGGCAGAAATGTCAATCCCGACAAATCTTCAGACCGTAGAAACAAGACAAACAGAAACGAAAGAAGCCCGTACGATTTTAGAAAGTAGCCAGCACGTGCCCTTTATGGGGCTAACACGAATTGTGGCATTAACTGACCAAGTGAAAAAAGGCTTGATCTTAACCCCCGCTGAATTGATTGAATACGCTGATTTTTTGAGAAGCAGTCGAATGATCACTCGCTTCTTTGAAAAAAACCAATATCAAACGCCATTACTGTATGCGTACAGTAAAAATCTACCGGATCTTCAAGCGGTGGAGGACTTAGTTTATGAACAAATCAAGAACCAACAAGTCGCAGATGAAGCATCAAAAAATCTACGTAAAGTACGAAAACAAATCCAAACGGTAGAAAAAGAAATCCAAGATCGTTTGCTAAAATTCTTGCGTCATCCTGGGAATAAAGAAATGATCCAAGAAGCGATGATCGTTCAAAAAGGGGAACACGCAACGATCCCTATCAAAGCGAGTTATAAAAATAAAGTAGCCGGAACGATCATTGAACAGTCGAATAAAGGTACGACGGTATTCATCGAACCAACAGCAGTCGCTAAAGCAAGCGCACAACATCAATTATTGAAAGCAGAGGAAATTGCTGAAGAATATCAGATTCTAGCAAGTTTGACTGGGGCATTAGCTGAAAATGAACAGGCAATCGATCAAATCATCGAAACGGTCACCGTTTTCGATATTATTTTCGCACGTGGGAAATACAGTAGAGAGATCAATGGCATCACACCTATCATCAATAAATCAGAACGCATCCATCTGAAACAAGCGAGACATCCACTGTTATCAGAAAAAGCTGTGCCCTTAGATTTTGATTTGGGTGCAGAATATCGTGGATTAGTGATCACAGGTGCAAATGCTGGTGGGAAAACAGTTGTTTTGAAAACAGTCGGATTGCTGACGTTGATGGCAATGTTTGGTCTGCAAGTACCAGCAAAAGATGGGACAGAGCTTGCCGTATTCGACGAAGTTTTTGTCGATGTCGGCGATCAACAAGATTTAGCGGATGCATTGAGTACTTTTTCTGGGCATATGCAAAATATCGCACAGATTTTGAATAAAGTGGGTAGAAATACCCTAGTTTTACTTGATGAGATCGGTAGTGGAACAGAACCAACGGAAGGGGCAGCTTTAGCAATCGCCATCATGTCTGCAATGTATGAGAAAGGTGCGCTGATGGTTGCAACGACCCATTACGGCGAAATCAAAGAGTTTGCGGAACGACATGAAGATTTTGTGCCGGCAGCAATGGCTTTTGACCGAGAAGCCTTACAACCAAAGTATCAATTACAGGTAGGAAAAACAGGGGAAAGCCAAGCATTGTGGATCGCTAAAAAAATGCAAATGTCAGAGGACTTGATCCAACAAGCTCAGCAGTATCTTTCTACGAAAGACTATTCAAGTGAAAAACGCTTATTCAAACAACAAGTGAAGACGCAAGAAGTCAAGAACGAAGAAAAGGTTTTATTTTCAAAAGGGGATCGGGTATATGCCACCCAATACAAAAAAGAAGCATTAGTCTTTGAAGACACTGGCGAAGAGACGATCGTGATTTTTGTCGATAACCAAAAAGAAACGGTCCTTCGACAGCGTGTCCTTTTAAAAATGAGAGCAGAAGAACTTTATCCTGTAGGCTATGAGATCGATCAGCTATTTACAGATTTTAAAACGAGAAAATGGGAACGAGATATCGAACGAGGTTCAAAAAAAGCCCACAAAAAATTATTAAAAGAAACCCGTCAGCGTCAGGCTGCACGAAATGGAAACTCCGAAAAAACATAATAACAGATTCACAATGGCATACGAAGGATTGGAAGAGCTCGCAATAAAAAACCGACAATTAATTGGTTCCACGTGGAAAGTACGGTAAAATAGATGAAATGACATTTTGGGAGTTGTTAAGTAATGAATGGAGCATCTGATTGGCGAAAAGAAATTCGCACGATTCCGAATCTACTATCGATTATAAGAATTCTTTTATTGCCTTTTTATTTGTATTTTATGAGTAAGCAAGCTTTCTATCTGGCTGGATCGATCATCCTCTTTTCAGGAGTCACAGACTTTTTAGATGGATATATCGCCCGAAGATTCAATCAGATCACAGAACTTGGAAAAGTTCTTGATCCAATCGGTGATAAGTTGACCCAATTGGTCTTAATCATCTCCATGGCATGGGAACGTCCGTATATCTGGCTCGTTTTAGCTTTATTTATTGTGAAAGAAGCATTTATGCTGATTGCTGGGATCGTTGCTTTGCGTAAACAGGTCAAATTAGATGGAGCAAAGTGGTATGGTAAATGGGCGACAGCTGTGATTTATGTAGGGATGATCCTGTTATTGCTTTTCCCAACGATTCCTGAAGGATGGGTCATGGTGATATTTGCAATCATTACCTACAGTTTGGCTCAGTCCTTTGTTTTATATGCTTTGGAGTATCGTAAACTACTGAAGCGCTAGGTAGTTTGGTGTATCTTATTGTTGTAACAGCGAATGAGAAGAGTACCGTTGCAATTTAAGTGAAGAATTTATCGAAAATCAATCGAAGTCAAAACTGGCTGAGATTGATTTTTTTTAGTTTAAGATAAAAAAAATCAACTGAATGCAAAAAAATAGCTGGTAATATGCCGAAGCATAGACGTAGCAATGATTCAAGAGTAAATATTTCAAGGAGTTAGGCAATATGTGAAGTTGAAATTACACAGAGAAGACTATATGATTTTATTATAATCTATTCGAGAAACAGGTAGTTCACAAAAAATAAGATCGATTCAATCAGTCATATGTACATATTTTAGGTTTTACTATCAATCATCAGAAGGAGAGGTAATTTATGAATTTATCGAATATTCAATCTAGTGAAGAATACTTAAAACATTATAGAGAATTTATGGAAAACTGTTTTTCCATCAACTATCCACTTTTAGCTTCTTTTTACAAAGAACTTCATCATCGTTTTTTAGAGGTCGTCTCTCAAAAGGACGGACCTGTGTTTGAACAATTACAAGAGCTGTTGGGGATCGATGCACAGCTACAGATACTTTACGAAATGGCGGAATGTATCGAATCGTTGAAATTAGAAATGAATGAAGAGAAAATCATTGAAATGATCAAGAGAGATAGCTTTTCTTTTTATAGAGAACGGATAGGGTTAACGAAGAAAGATCCTATTCCGCGCGGATTGATCTATCTGAGTGAAAAATAGCCAGTCAATCTTACAGCTATTTCTCTATCAAGGGAAAAGATTCGACATAGTTTTTAATACACATAATCAGCGACTGTTTGTTTAGTAGAACATCTCTTTTGTCCTATTCTTGTGATAATTATCATGTATTCTAGTATGGATTGGATTTTAATATACAGAAAAGCTGTGACCTAAGTGTTCAGCCCTGAGAAATAAGCGTGAAACCCAGAAAATTCCTCTTGGAATTTTTGAGGTCTCACGCTTATTTCTGAAGGAGCTACTTCACATTATCGCCAAATAATTACTGGATCTTCTGCTTCCACGATCCTGTCACTCTGGGATAAGAGAAAATCTACTGCGGAGGCGCCGATTTTTTTAGGGGAGAAATCAATAGTTGAAAAGGCTAATATCTCACTATATGGTAGATTTCCTTCACCTATGACAGTGAAATCTTTTTTATGAATGAATCCTGCCTGTTTCATTCCTGAAATTACACCGGCTGCTGTATCATCGCCATTGACATAGATTACCTCTGGAATAGAGGCGAGAGTTGTGATCTCTATTGCGAACGCATAGCCATCTGCATAGGTTTCGATACCAGTGAAATAGTTTTTTCCTTCAATCGCTTTTCCAAAATACATTTCATAAGCAGTCAATTTGTTTTTTGTGGTCTGGCTTTGTGAGGCACTGCGTTTAGTAGTAAAGATGACCCTGGAAATACCACGGGTATGCAGGGTAAGAAACAATTGATCATACACTTTTTTTCGATCTGGATAAATCATGGCAAGGTCGTCATTGTCCATCTTTTCAGTTGAGACGATTTTTCCTTTGAAGCGAAGAGGTTCAAGTAGTTCATCAATTTTTGTTCGTGACGTCAGAATAAGACCGTCGATCATTTTTTGCTCTAGTAATGTGTAATAGTGACTCTCCGTCTCCTTTTCATAATAAGTAGGAAGTAATAATACTTGATACCCTTTACTTTTTGCCTGATACAAGATACTGTCCACCAACTGATTATAACAAGAACTGTTGTTAGGCAAGGTAACACCTAAAGTATAGGTTTCTCCTTTACTCAATTTTACAGCATTGCCGTTCACCACATAGTTCGTCTCTTCAATAACGGATTGGACTTTTTTTCGTAAATCATCGGATACGTAACGGTCATTATTTATCACTCTGGAAACGGTAGATTTGGATACTCCTGACATTTTTGCGATCTCTCGAATCGTAACGATGGGATTTTCCTCCTTTTCTCTTGACTTGGGACGCGTCCCAGTAGGTATACTTTTTCTGAAAGGTGGTAATGGAATGACAATCAAAATGATCGCTGTAGATATGGATGGTACATTTTTGAATGATCAAAAGAAATACAATGAAGAACGCTTTAAGAAACTTTTTGACTTACTACAGGAAAAAGAAATAAAGTTTGTTGTAGCAAGTGGAAATCAATATTTCCAGTTGCGTTCATTCTTCCCTGATCTTTATAAAAGTATAGCATTCGTAGCAGAAAATGGGGCAAATATTTTAATTGGTGAAGACCATGTGTACAATGCAGAATTACGTCCTGAAAAAATCGTTCAGACATTAGATGTATTGGAAGAGTTAGCGCCCATGAACTTGATCTTATGTGGGAAACAGAGTGCCTATCTCTCTAATACGGTTTCTAAGGAATTGTTTGAACGTGCAAGTTTTTACTACCCGAAGCTTGAAAAGGTAGAAGACCTGTATACGTTAGCTAAGGGAGAAGAAACGATTTTCAAGTTTGCTTTATCCTTCAATGAGCAAGAAGTGGCAGAAAAACTAACTGCCTTAAAGCATTCTTTAGGAGAGGGATTGATACCGGTCTCTAGTGGTCATGGAGATATCGATTTGATCATCCCTGGTGTCCACAAACTAAACGGGTTACGCTTGTTAGGCAAAAAATGGGGAATCAACGAGGATGAGATTGCTACGTTTGGCGATAGCGGGAATGACTTTGAAATGATCCAACAGATCAAGCACAGTTTTGCTATGGAAAATGGACAGCCCAAGATCAAAGAAGCAGCTACGACGATTATCGGATCAAATAATACAGAGGCTGTACTCGATACGATCCAAGCAATTGTAGAAGGGAAATATACGTAACTTAGTGGTGGCAAATTACCGAAACATTGAGCTATAAGAAATAAGGCATCATCCACGAAAATTGTTTTTCAAATTTTTGTGGATGATGCCTTATTTTTCAAAGAGGTTCCATTTGTTTCCGCCGTTTATTCGGTTTTAAGTAGTGTGAGATAGAAACTTGCTGCGTTTATTTTTTGATGATCATATTGATGGCTTGTTCCATTTTTTTTGCTTGTTCCTCCACACTGTTTTCTGGATGCTCCAAGCAGTTTTTTAAATTTTCGGCAACGATCATCCCCATGACACGATCAATACTCGAACGAACAGCGCTTAATTGTGTAATGATATCCATGCACTCTTTTTCCTCGTCAATCATTTTTTGGATACCACGAATTTGTCCTTCTGTACGTCTCAAGCGATTTAGAATTGTTTTGTTGTCAATAGTCATCATAGAACCTCCCACTCTTTTTTTGCAAATAATACCCTATATAGGTATTATTTGCAAATGAAAACTGCAACTTTTTGAAATTAAAAGTTTTAATGGTTGACATAATCACATTTATCGTGTTGAATATACCCCAGTAGGTATATTTTTCTAAAAAAAGAGGAGAGAATGAAAATGGGATTATTTCAACTTAGTCAATCAATAACAGTAAAGGATTTGCAAGATAAATTAAAAGAAAACATCCAATTGATCGATGTTAGAACACCGTCTGAATACCGAGGTGGGCATATTAAGCAAGCGGAAAATATTCCTTTACACCGTATTAGTACGTATAATGGGGATAAACAAGCACCAGTATACGTTATTTGTCAGTCAGGAATGCGTAGTAAGCAAGCGACGAAAGAATTAAAAAATCTTGGTTATCAGGCAATCAATATTCGTGGCGGGATGAATCAATGGTTTGGGGAAAAGATTGGAGGAAGATAAAAAATGAAATTTGTGATAATTGGCGGTGTTGCTGGAGGGATGTCTGCGGCCACTCGTTTAAGACGACTGCAAGAAGATGCAGAAATCGTTGTTTTTGAAAAAGGGCCCAATGTTTCTTTTGCTAATTGTGGCCTTCCTTACTATCTTTCTGGTGAAATCGATGAAAGAGAAAAGCTCTTGATCCAAACACCTGAAAGTTTAGCTGCACGCTTTCGTCTGGACGTTCGAGTGAAGCATGAAGTCACAGCGATTTTTCCAGAAACAAAAGAAGTGGAAGTTTCTCATGGAGAGGAATCCCGCAAAGAAACGTATGATGCCCTTTTGCTTTCTCCAGGAGCTAAACCCTTTATACCTGAGATCACAGGCTTGTCTGAGGCAAAAAATGTATTTACTGTGAGAAATGTTCCAGATGTTGATGCTATCATGGAAAAATTAGAGGAACAACCTCGTAAAGTGGTAGTTATTGGCGCCGGTTTTATTGGGATCGAAGTAGCAGAAAATCTAAAAAAGCGTGGATTGGATGTAACGATCGTCGAACGGACTCCGCAAGTCGTACCGACGTTGGATGAAGAGATGGCTTCTTTTGTACAAAAAGAATTAGAAAATAATGATGTTCAAGTTTTAACAAATTGTGCTGTTACTAGTTTTGAAGAACAAGGAAACATGCTTCGTCTAGAAAATGGCGAAATGTTAGAGTCAGATTTGACGATTCTTTCGGTGGGAGTCCAACCAGATAGTCGCTTAGCTGAGATGGCAGGTTTAACGTTGGGATTACGTGGCGGTATCGTTGTGGATGAGCATTATCAAACAAGTGATTCGGCAATCTTTGCAGTAGGAGATGCGATTGTCGTGAAACATCAAATCACGAAGGAACCTGCATTGATTTCTTTAGCTTCGCCTGCGAATCGACAAGGACGACAAGCTGCTGATAACATGGCTGGGCGGCCACGCCTGAATCAAGGCAGCCTTGGAACGGCTATTGTTCGAGCATTTGGTCAGACAGCTGCCTCCACAGGTATCACTGAACGACAAGCAAAAAAAGCAGGTTTATCTTTTCAAGTCCTCCATGCTTCAGGTAAAGATCATGCTGGCTATTACCCTGGTGCAACGGACTTGTTGTTGAAATTGATCTTCCATCCGGAAACTGGGGAAATCTATGGAGCTCAAGGAATCGGTCAAAAAGGGATAGATAAACGAATCGATATTCTTGCGACAGCCATTAAAGGGCATTTGACAGTCTTCGACCTGCCAGAGTTAGAACTGACTTATGCACCGCCTTTTGGTTCAGCGAAAGATCCAGTAAATATGCTAGGCTATATTGCGATGAATGTCATCGAAGGATTGAGTGAGATGATACAGTGGCATGAATTGCCAGAAGAATTAGCACATGGGAAACAATTGCTTGATGTTCGGAATAAAGAAGAGTGGCAGAATGGTTATTTCCCAGAGGCCATTCATATTCCTTTATCTGAATTACGTCAACGATTGGACGAATTGGATAAAGAGCAAGAATATATCGTCAGTTGTCATAGTGGATTACGTAGCTACTTAGCAGAAAGAATCTTGAAACAAGCGGGATTCACTGTGAAAAATTTAGATGGCGCTTTTTCTCTGTACCAAGCCGTCAGACCAGATGAATTATGCTATCCTCAAGGGTAGAACTTGAGGGTGTGACCGACGAGCTTTGTAAGGGAAGTAGTAAGCTTGGATGATCGTTTTTCTATTTTTAGAACTTGGCGCTTTTTTAGGCTATTTTTTTGAAGGATAGGAGCTGACGAATGACAAAACTCCAACCTTTCATCGATACAACTAGACAGAATACGTCAATTGTTTATAGGCGATTCCTCAGTTTTTTTCTATAATGAACAACTAGTGAAAATGAAAGGGGATGGCAGAGATGCACAAAATGAAAAAAGTACTTTTTGCTGCACTGATCGCCAGCAGTTTCTTTCTTTGTCAGACAGTCAGGGCAGATTCAAGTCAGCCACCATCAGAAACCAGTGAGTCACAGATCCAGGAGAGTCAGGAGCCACTAGACTCGTCACATACACCTCCTAACGAAGCTGATCCATCAGATTCGACTCGCTGGGAGAAGTTGGAGCAACAACGTAAAGAATTGGAAGATACGTTGGAACAAGCGAAACAACAACTTATCGAAAAACAAAAGGAAATCGATCAAACAGTGAACGATTTAGCAAATCAAGCAGTGAGTGATCGCGATGAGTTAGCTGAGAAAATAGCTGAAGAGCGAGAAAAAGCCGAATTAGCAAAACAAAAAATAGCATCTGCGACCCAACGGACAACCGAAGTACAAACGGAATTGCAAGATTTAGCAACGTCTACGGTTGCGTCAGTGGATCAGACACAAGCGGATATTCAAGCAGCTCGTACGGAAATCCATGAAAAAGCAGCAGAAGCTCAAGCGGCAATGGCCGATTTCGAAGCAAGAAAAGCGGATTTGTCTGCCAGTATCGAAAGAATCAAGGCGACCTTACATTCCGCCGGAAAACGGTCGGTAGAAGCGGGGACAGTTACTAAAACAGAAACAAAAGTAGTGGAAGAACAACCCGCGAAGACATTACCAAAAACGGACGATCGCCGGTCAATTTATTTGTCAGTGATTGGTAGCTTGTGCTTGCTGGTTGTTTTTGTCGGTGCTGTGTATCAAAAAAGAGTTTGAGTGTGATATCTCAAACTCTTTTTTTGTTGTTTGAAAATAACGGATTGATTATTGGTATATATTTATTTTGAAAAATAAATGGTCGGATAATAGATTTTTCCGTTCGTTTTCGTTGCTTTTACTGGTTTTTTAAATGTATTCAATCAATGCTTCCTATTTTTTTGGATAAATGGTATACTCGTTTTATTGTTTTTAGATATTTTCTAGAAAATTTACAAAAATAACGATAAACGCTCTTTCACGAGCGGAGAGAAAATAGGAGTGGAAAGAATGAAAGCATATATGCAACGAATGGGTCGCTCATTGATGTTGCCAGTAGCAGTCTTACCAGCGGCTTCTTTACTGGTTGGTCTTGCGAATTGGTTCGTAGGAGTAGGCATCAGTAATGCGGGAACGACCTTCTTAATGAATGCGGGGCTAGCGATTCTTAACCATCTTGCCTTATTGTTTGCGGTGGGTTTGGCATTGGGAATGTCAAAAGACAAAGATGGATCAGCTGCTTTGGCAGGATTGGTCGCTTACTTGATCCCTCAAACCGTTTTATCTGCGGATTCAGTACAAGGATTATTGCATCTGGGAGATCTCACTGAAGTCAATCCGGCTTTCAATACAATGGATAACAATGTATTTGTTGGAATCGTGGCAGGATTAGTCGCTGCTGCGATGTATAATCGGTTTAGCCAAGTGAAATTACCTATGGCCTTATCATTTTTTAGTGGGAAACGCTTAGTTCCGATCATGTCTGCCTTGAGCATGTTGGTTATTTCTGCGATATTATTATTTATTTGGCCAACTGTTTATGATGTACTGGTTTCCTTTGGGAAGGGGATTTCTCAATTAGGGTTTGTCGGTGCAGGACTATACGGTTTCTTCAATCGTTTATTGATTCCAACAGGCTTACATCATGCACTGAATTCTGTTTTTTGGTTCGATGTGGCAGGTATCAATGATATTGGAAACTTTTTAGCTGGACAACAAGCGTTAGATAGTGGAAAAGCAATAATTGGGCAAACCGGTATGTATCAAGCTGGGTTTTTCCCAGTCATGATGTTCGGTTTACCTGCTGGGGCCTTTGCTATTTATCAAAGTGCACGTCCAGAAAAGAAAAAACAAGTCGCTTCTTTGATGCTAGCAGCCGGTTTTGCTGCGTTCTTTACAGGTGTGACTGAACCATTAGAATTTTCATTTATGTTTGTGGCGTGGCCGTTGTATGTTATCCATGCCATTTTTACAGGAATTTCATTAGCAATCAGTGCCTTTTTCCATTGGACAGCTGGTTTTGCTTTTAGCGCTGGTTTTGTGGATTACTTTTTGTCGTTGCAGAATCCAGTCGCCAATCAACCATTGATGTTGCTCGTTCAAGGAGTATTTTTTGCAGCTATCTATTATTTTGGCTTCCGCTTTGCCATCAACAAGTTCAATTTGATGACACCAGGAAGAGAAACAGAAATTGGCGAAGAGACACCTGATATTGCTACGGGAACTAATGAATTTAGCCAACTAGCTGCGGTGATCTATGATGCACTAGGTGGAAAAGAAAATGTAAAAGCAATCGACAATTGTACGACACGCTTGCGTCTGCAGGTAAAAGACACAGCAAAAGTAAATCAAGAAGCGATTAAACAAACTGGTGTCCCAGGGGTAAAAGTAATTGATCAAACAAATATTCAAGTCATTGTAGGCACACAGGTCCAATTTGTAGCAGACGAAATGACGAAACTCCAACAAGGTAGTAAGGTAGCGCAAGAGACCGCTCAATCAATTTCTCACCAAGATGTGCCGGTTTCTGCTTCAAAGACAAGTAAGGAAACATTTGAACTCTATGCACCGGCGCTCGGTAAAATCATTCCGATCACTGAAGTCGGCGATCCTGTTTTTGCAGAAAAAATGATGGGTGATGGCTATGCAGTCCTGCCGGAAGCAAAAGAAATATTTGCACCAATCAATGGAACGATCACTAGTATATTTCCAACGAAACATGCACTGGGGATCGAAACAGATAATGGGCTTGAAGTGTTGGTGCATATGGGAATCAACACGGTTGATTTACAAGGAGAACCCTTCACTCTTTATGTCAAACAAGCACAACGAGTGGAACGAGGTCAATTATTGGCAGTTGTTGACTTAGCGATGCTAGAAAAAGCAGGCAAACAAACAGATATGATCGTTGTATTTACAAATAGTGAGAAAGTTGAAAGTCTAACCATTGAAAAAAGACCGCTGGTTGAGGCGAATGAGGTGATTGGACAAGTCCAGTCATTGTGAAGCGTGTGTGAGTAATAAACGAGTGGAGGCCCTAGAAATTTGGCGGGTCTTCACTCGTTTATTTGTTTTGATTTTATTAAACCAATCGAACAGCCGTCCCGCTACAAGTGACCATCAACATCCCATTATCTGAACCTAAGACTTCATAATCCATCTTCATCCCGATGATCGCATTTGCGCCAAGTGCTTCTGCGCGTTGCGCCATTTCAGCTAATGCTTCTTCTCTTGCTGTCAATAATTCCCCTTCATAACTTTTTGAGCGTCCGCCAAAAACGTTACGAATCCCTGCACCTAAATCTTTTAAGACGTTGATTCCCGTAATGACTTCACCAAAAACAATTCCCTCATAAGACTCAATGACTTGATGTTCTACGCTATTTGTTGTTGTAATGATCATTTTGATCACTCCTTTCTTTAAGGAAAGTATAGCAAATATCTCTTTTTAGTCCTATCTTTATCTTCACATAAATAAAAAAACTATCGTTCATTATATCGCATTATTTCCATTACCCATAGGAGTTGATATATACTTAATATAGTATAAAGAAAACCCTTACAAAAAGGGTGCTGAACTGAAGGAGGGGAATTCGTTGAAGAAAAGTATCTTATTGCTTTCTCATAGTAAGAAGGTCACAGACGGCATCAAAGAGATGATTGAACAAATGCAACAAACCGATGACGTAGAAGTATTATCACTTGGCGGAATCGAAGAGGGAGAACTCGGTTCTGATCCGATGAAGATCGTTGATGCCGTCAATCAATCAGCCGATTCAGCTGCTTATTTTGTCTTTGCTGATCTTGGTAGCGCAGTGATGAATTCAGAATTGGCAAAAGATTTATTGGAGGAAGCCCAACAAAA
The DNA here is from genome assembly GCF_013394305.1 of Enterococcus mundtii. Lineage (NCBI taxonomy): Bacteria > Bacillati > Bacillota > Bacilli > Lactobacillales > Enterococcaceae > Enterococcus > Enterococcus mundtii. The sequence continues at coordinate 2,039,156 of NZ_AP019810.1, forward strand.
AAACTACTACTTGGTGGATGCCCCCTTAGTAGAAGGAGCCTTTGCAGCTGCTATTACAGCAGGGACAACCGACAATATCGAACAAATCATAGAAGAAGCACGACAAGCAGGGAAGAAAGGGTGGATGTAAATTGAAAAAAATCATGAACGAACCTGGGGATATCGTAGAAGAAATGCTAGAAGGGATCGTAAAGAGTTATCCAGAGCTAGTACATCGTGTAGAAGATTCTCGTGTAATTGCGAAAAATCAGTTGAACGAACAAGTCGGGTTAGTTTCTGGAGGTGGTAGTGGACATGAACCAGCTCACGCAGGTTTTGTTGGAGATGGTATGTTAAGTGCAGCAGTTTTGGGGGATGTTTTTACCTCACCGACACCTGATCAAATCCAACTAGCGATCAAAGAAGCGGACCAAGGACAAGGTGTGTTATTGATCATCAAAAACTATACTGGAGATATATTGAATTTTGAAATGGCAAAAGAGTTAGCTGCTATGGATGAAATTGACGTCGAAGAAGTAGTGGTCGATGATGACATCGCGGTAGAAAACAGCACGTATACGGCAGGGAAGCGTGGCGTAGCGGGGACTATTCTTGTCCATAAGATTTTAGGAGATGCTGCCAAAAATGGCGCGAGCTTGACTCAACTGAAGGAATTAGGAGAGCGAGTGGTTGCTGCGACCAAAACAATTGGTGTCGCATTACGGGCTGCGACTGTCCCAGAAGTAGGGAAGCCTGGCTTTGACCTAAATGAAGACGAAATCGAATACGGTGTAGGGATTCATGGCGAACCAGGTTATCGTCGAGAAAAACTGCAACCCTCTAAATTGTTAGCGAAAGAGTTAGTCACGAAAATTTTGAGTGAATATACTGAAAAACCAAAAGAAGTCGGTGTCTTAGTGAATGGGATGGGTGGTACACCATTGATGGAACAATTTGTATTCATGAATGATGTGTTAACGTTGTTGAATGAAGAACAGGTGGATGTTACTTTCCATAAAGTCGGTGATTTGATGACTTCATTGGATATGCAGGGACTATCATTAACAATGGTTGACTTAACAGAAACCACTTGGAAAGAAGCTTTAACAAGTCACGTAGAAACGATTGCATGGTAAAGGATGATGAAAAAATGAAGTTGACGGTAAAAGAGATCCAAGCTTGGCTTAACCGCTTTGCTGAAGAGATCAAAGAGAAAAAAGCGTACCTAAGTGATTTAGATACCCCCATTGGCGATGGGGATCATGGGAATAATATGGGAAGAGGTGTGACAGCCTATGAAGCAGCTTTTCAACAGGAGGCACCTGACACTATCAGTGATACCTTCAAGATGTTTTCTATGGCAATGATTTCCAAAGTAGGAGGCGCCTCGGGTCCTCTTTACGGTTCTGCGTTTATGAATTTGATGAAAGCAACAAAAGGAGTAGAGCAGATCGATTCACAAGAACAATTAGGTGAGTTCATCCGTGAAGGAGCGAACGGCATCCAAGCAAGAGGAAAAGCGGAACAAGAAGATAAAACCATGTTAGATGTTTGGTTCCCTGTAGCTGAAGCACTAACCGCAGGGAATCTTACGAAAGAAGTAATTGAGCAGGCAAAAGAACACACAGCAGGATTAGTCGCGAAAAAAGGACGTGCTTCTTATTTAGGTGAACGTTCAATCGGACATATTGATCCTGGTGCGGCATCTAGTGCCATCTTGTTTACTACGTTATTAGAAATAATCGACGAAATATAAAAAAAGTTGGATAGAAGGATCTAACCTCGATAAATCAGGCGCCATCCACAGTGGTTTTAACCTTATGTGGATGACGCCTTTTTTAAAACCATTATTTTTTGGTCCGTCCTTTATCCTGTTTAAGGTGAGACAAGTGGTTGTTTGTTAGATATTCCCAATGCCACCGCCCAATTCTGGACGATTGATTTCATCAACCACTGAGACTGTTACCGTTTTTTCGACTCTTGGATCTTCTGTTACGCCAAATGTCACGGCAAATTCGCCAGTTTTGTTTGCTTCAATCGAGGAATGCTTCACGTAAACATTTGCCTTTTGTCCAAGGAGAGTCACGGCATTTGCGCCGGTTGCTTGGATCAGTGAGAGGTCATCCGTTTGACCTAACTGGACAGTTGCATCGAATGCTTGCAAAAAGAATCTGGAAGGAACGTAGTTATCCGAAGTGACGGTAAGATTGACAGTTTTAGTAAATAAACTTGAGTCTCCTTTGAGACCGAATGTAACAGTGTAATTTCCTGGCTCAAACTTGATTGTGGAGTGTTTGATTTCTACAGGCAAGGAATGTCCTAAAATATCAGTTGCCTTGGCATCAGTCATGATGATCAACGTTTGTTCGTCCAATTGGTCGATCGAGACAGTAGCATCCGATGCGTCGACAAAGTAAAGATTTTCTTGCTCGTTCCCTGCGTCATTAGTAACTGTGACTTGGACTGTCTTACGGATCTTTGGTTCTTCTTTGATCCCTAAAACGATTTGATACGTACCAGGGGTATCATTCACTACATTTGATTTCTTGATCACAACATCTACTGGAGAGCCGCCAGAAGTCAGCGCTTGCGCATTTGTTGCTTGAAGGGTAGCTGCTTCATCTACTTGCCCCACCGGAACCGTTGCATCCTCAGCAGTTAATTGATAAATACCATAAGTCGGACAGTCTTCAAGTTTATCGACGATAGTGACTGTGATCTCTTTTTCTACTGAAGACATGATGGTCGTGCCGATCGTTGCTTGATAGATGCCTGGAGTGTCTTGTACATTGGCTGACTTGATGATCGGAGGGACTTCTACGCCAATTGAATTTGTGATGCGGGCATGAGAGGCTGTTTGAGTTATTAACGTAACGACAATTATGTAATTAAAGAAAAAATGGTGCGTGCAATAAGAAGAACATTTTTCAACAGATTGAGCAATGGAATCAATAAAGGCTTCTTCAATTCAATCGATTTCCGCTTAGTTCAAGATTAAAAAACGATGTTATTTTTTGTCGTTCGAATGATCAAGAAAAATTTTTTTGTTGACAAAAAAAACAGTGCGTTCTAAGATAGGAGATAGATGAATAAGGAATTAGACGATGAATAAAACGAAGTAGTGGATAAAGCCAATGTTTCAGAAAGCTAGTGGTTGCTGTGAACTAGTACATGCTTTAGCGCGAATTACATTTTAGGAGTCTATGGCATGAAGCCACGCGACAGCGTTAAATGTTAGAGAGATATGTTTGGAAAACAAACATATAATTTGGGTGGTACCGCGAATTTTCGTCCCTTGACTTGATTGTCAAGGGATTTTTTTGTTGTCTGCCCGGTAATAAATGACATGCTGGCAGGGACCTGCTTTCATAAAAAAAGATATGGAGGGAAATGTTATGAATATTATTGATGAATTAACTTGGCGTGATGCCATTAACCAACAAACCAACGAAGAAAGACTTCGCGAGCTTGTTGAAGAAAAGAGTATCTCGCTTTACTGTGGTGTCGATCCAACAGGAGATTCGATGCATATTGGGCATTTGATCCCGTTCATGATGATGAAAAGATTCCAATTAGCAGGGCATCATCCATACATCCTGATTGGTGGAGGAACTGGAACGATCGGTGATCCAAGTGGACGGACAAGCGAACGTGTTTTACAAACGATGGAACAAGTCCAACATAATGTGGATGCATTATCGAACCAAATGCGCAAACTTTTTGGGAAAGATGCCAATATTACATTTGTGAACAACTATGACTGGTTATCAAATATTTCTTTATTAGAATTTTTAAGAGACTACGGAAAAAACTTCAACATCAATACGATGTTAGCGAAAGATATCGTGGCAAGTCGTTTGGAAGTCGGAATTTCATTTACCGAATTTACTTACCAAATCTTGCAATCGATCGACTTCTTGCACTTACACAGAACATACGATGTGCAATTACAGATCGGTGGAGCTGACCAATGGGGAAACATCACTGCTGGTTTAGATCTGATCCGTAAATTGGAAGGACCAGAAGCGGAAGCCTTTGGGTTGACGATCCCATTAATGCTAAAAGCAGATGGAACAAAGTTCGGAAAAACTGCCGGTGGTGCAATCTGGCTAGACCCTGAAAAAACATCCCCTTACGAATTCTACCAATTCTGGTTGAATCAAGATGATCGGGATGTTGTGAAATACTTGAAATTCTTTACTTTCTTATCACAAGAAGAAATCAATGAATTAGCGAAAAAAGTGGAGACAGAACCTGAAAAACGTGAAGCACAACGCCGTTTGGCAGAAGAAGTGACACGTTTTGTCCACAGCGAAGAAGACTTACAAGAAGCGCAAAAAATCACAGCTGCATTGTTCTCTGGAAATATCAAAGAACTAAATGCGTCAGAAATCGAACAAGGCTTTGGAAACATGCCGAATGTAGAGATTTCAAGTACCCCTGAAAATATCGTGGAACTACTTGTTTCCACAAAAATCGAGCCATCAAAACGTCAAGCGCGTGAAGATGTGTCGAACGGAGCTATAAGTATTAACGGTGATCGCGTAACCGATTTAAATTTTGTCATTGATCCAGCTACAGAATTTGATGGTAAATTCGTAGTGATCAGAAAAGGGAAAAAACGCTACTTTTTGGCCAAAGTAGTTGATTAGAATTTAGTAATTTTTTACCTTGTAAAAGGTCTATTCCATTACAAAATTCCAATTTTTGAAACTTATCCTAATAGTTACGCCGGTTGTCGTTAATACAATCATGAGGAGAGAATTTACATTTGTAAATTCCCTCCTTTTTTTAATTTTTATCAATTGTACCAACAATTCAAACAATTAAAAGCATTAAAATGAAATGAGAAAAATAGGAAAAGTGATATTTACAGAAATAAAAAACAGGTGTAATCTAAGCCTCGACAAAATTTAAAAAATTATTTTAGGAGGGTTTCTAAATGGAATCAAAGGTAAATGATTTAAATTTGAATGCACTATTCATTGGAGACAAAGCAGAGAATGGCCAAATCTATAAAGCTTTGTTAAATGAATTAGTGGACGAGCACTTAGGATGGCGTCAAAATTATATGCCACAAGATATGCCGATCATTACGCCGGAAGAAAAAAGCAGTGAAAGCTTCGCGCACACGATCAATAAAACAAAAGACGTGTTAGCTGAAATCTCTACGCGGATGCGTACACACTCTGTCCCATGGCATAATGCAGGTCGTTATTGGGGTCATATGAACTCTGAAACATTGATGCCATCATTATTAGCCTATAATTTTGCGATGCTATGGAATGGAAATAACGTCGCATATGAATCTTCTCCAGCAACAAGTCAAATGGAAGAAGAAGTCGGAATGGAATTTGCTACATTGATGGGGTACAAAAATGGCTGGGGCCATATCGTTGCAGATGGCTCATTAGCAAATTTAGAAGGTCTTTGGTATGCGCGCAACATCAAATCATTGCCACTTGCAATGAAAGAAGTGGCACCTGAATTGGTTTCAGGTCAAACAGATTGGGAATTGATGAATCTTTCAACTCGGGAAATCATTGATCTGTTAGATCAAGTGCCAGAAAAAATCGATGAGATCAAAGCACATTCTGCACGCAGTGGAAAACATCTTCAACAATTAGGTAAATGGTTAGTCCCACAAACAAAACACTATTCATGGTTGAAAGCAGCAGACATCATTGGTGTCGGACTAGATCAAGTGATTCCAGTGCCTGTGGATCACAACTACCGCATGGACATCAAGGAACTTGAAACAATCATTCGTGAATTGGCTGCTGAACAAACACCGGTTTTAGGTGTCGTTGGTGTCGTTGGTTCTACTGAAGAAGGGGCAATCGATGAAATCGATAAAATCGTTGAATTACGTCGCAAGCTAGAAAAAGAAGGCATTTATTTCTACCTACACGTAGATGCAGCTTATGGTGGTTACGGACGTGCGATCTTCCTTGATGAGAACAATGAATTCATCCCATTTGATCAATTAAAAGAAGTACACGCAAAACATCATGTCTTCACAGAAAATAAAGATTATCTTTTAGAAGAAGTACACCGTGCATATCAAGCAATTGAAGAAGCAGAATCAGTGACGATTGATCCACATAAAATGGGCTATGTTCCTTACTCTGCTGGAGGTATCGTGATCCAAGACATTCGTATGCGTGATGTGATCTCTTACTTTGCAACCTATGTATTTGAAAAAGGAGCAGATATCCCAGCATTGCTTGGTGCCTATATTTTGGAAGGATCAAAAGCCGGAGCAACTGCCGCAAGTGTTTGGGCAGCGCATCACGTACTACCGCTTAATGTGACTGGTTATGGTAAATTGATGGGAGCATCGATTGAAGGCGCACATCGTTTCTTCCACTTCTTGAACAATTTAACCTTCAAAGTGGGCGATAAAGAAATCGAAGTTCATCCATTGACTTATCCAGATTTCAATATGGTTGATTATGTATTCAAAGAAAAAGGGAATGACGATCTGGTAGCGATGAATCAGTTGAACCATGATGTGTATGACTATTCTTCTTATGTCAAAGGAAGCATCTATGGCAATGAATTCTTGACATCTCATACAGACTTTGCAATTCCAGATTATGGCAATAGCCCACTTCAATTTGTAAAACAATTAGGATTTACAGAGGAAGAATGGGAACGTGCTGGAAAAGTCACAGTCTTACGTGCCAGTGTCATGACGCCGTATATGAATAAAGCAGAACATTTTGAAGAATATGCAGAAAAAATCAAAGCAGCGCTTCAAAGTAAATTAGAAAAAATCTATGCAGATCAGTTAGTGGCAAACGAAACAAAATAAACGTAAATATTATGATGAGTGAAGAGAAAGCAAGTAGAATGAGCGCTCATTTCTCGTTCGAAACGAATAAAGAATGAGCCTCCTTTCTCTTATCAAATCTTTCATGTTGGAGTGCCTTTGAAGCTTGATGATCCAAGCAAAAAATACTCAAAGCACAAGTTGACCATACGTTTGCTTTTATTTGCTGTTAATGAAAAGTTTCAAAGACACGCCTATTTATTTCTTAATAAGGAGAGTGTCAAAATTGAGTAAAGCTCAAGTAAGTAAAATGGGGCTAGGGACATTCATTGGTTTGACCATGGCGCTATGTGCCACTGTTCGTAGTATCCCAACATTGTCAGCTGTTGGTTGGACATTGATTTTTTACACGATTTTTGCCGTCTTGTTTTTTGCTGGACCCATTTCAATGATTTCTGGTGAATTATCAACGATGCTGCCGCAAGAAGGAGGCCCGCAACTTTGGGTCAAAACAGCTCTAGGTAGTAAATGGGGATTTGTCGTTGCATGGTTGCTTTGGGTGCAAATGTTCCCAGGAATGGTCATGGTCGCTTCTACCTTAGGTCCATTGTTAGGGAATACGTTTGGGAACGCCGCTCTTGGCAACAATCACTACTTCGTTTTAGGGTGTATCTTGGTCATTTACTGGATCATCACCTTGCTCAACTTGAAGTTTGACATGGCGAAAGTTGGTGGGAATATTGGTGTTTGGTTGGGTGTTTATATTCCTGTGGTGATCATGTTTGTTTTGGGGATATTAGCGTTTTTCAAAGTGGGACTTGTTTCAAACGGCTATTTGGGGGATTTTTCATGGTCGAAAGCATTGCCTGATCTACAACACAGTGATTCATTGAAATATTTGGCAGGGATCACATTTATTTTTGTGGGAATCGAAATGAGCTCAGTGTATATGCCTCGTTTGAAAGAGGCAACGAAGAACTATACTAAAGGGGTCTTTATTGCATTGATCGGACTAGTTTTATTGAATGTCATCAACGCCTTGTTTGTTGCAAATGTCGTACCAGAAGGAAGAATGGAATTGGCAAACATCACACAACCAGTATTGATCTATTGTGATATTTTAGGATTGCCAACGATCATCGGTAATATCTTCAGCTTTATGGTCTTTATTGGTGTGTTATTACAATTGTCTGCTTGGGTAACTGGACCTTCTAAAACGATCATCCAAGTAGCACGTGAAGGATTCTTGCCACCAAAATTTGGCTTCCATAAAGAAAATGAATATGGTGTTTCAAGAAATGTGGTATTGACGCAATCAGTAGTTATTTCCCTCTTTGCGTTACTTTATGGCGTCATGGATGATGTAAGTGCGGTCTTTCTTACATTGACGAATGCAACAACAGTGATTTATTGCATCGTATATCTCTTGATCGCCATATCTTTAGTGAAAATGAGAAATAGCCATCCAGAATTGCCTCGTCCTTATCGAATCGGTAAAAAAGGAAATGGCTTTGCGTGGCTGGTTAGCTGTATGCTGATGTTGGCAATTATCGCCGTTGTTGTTTCAACGTTAGGAACTTCAACATTAGCGGATGCATTGCTTGTTGCGGTCATCGCAATCGTGATGTTCGTTATTCCGCTGATCATCAATCGCGTGAAGAAAGCAACTTGGTTGACTGAAGTTGAAGCAGACTTAAAAGAATAGTGGGGGGACTCCCTCTTAGAGAATATAAAACAACGAGGTTGTGACAGAAGTGTTCAGCTCCGAGAAATAAGCGTGAAACCCCGAAAATTGTTCTTCAAATTTTTGGGGTTTCACGCTTATTTCTGAAGGAGTTACTTCTGGAACACCGTTTATTCGGTTCTAGGGGATGCAAGATAACTCATATCCTGGGCTCGTTGTTTTTCTTAAAAAATCAAGAGCAAAAAATAGAGCCGTCTCAACTTTTGGCGAAGTAGACGTGCTCTAATGCTCTATCGATGCTATCTGCTTTGAACGGACTACATGGGGCATGTTAATGCATGCCTCTTTAACCACATTTTAAGAGATTTTTAGAAAGAATAGAAGAGATTTCTTTTTTTGCTTATTTCTAGTTAAATACAAATGTGGACTTATCGTTAGTGGATCAGTTGATTACTAGTAAAATAAATAGCAAAGTATCTTTTGTCCGAAGACAAGATGCTTTGCTATTTTTGTTTGATTTGCCTAGGAATGGATGCCCTATTCTTCTTTCAATGGAACGACCGTTTCGCGTTTGATCAAACGATGGGGGATCACTAAACGTACACCATTGCTAACTTCTTCATGGATCAGTTCTTGTAATTTTTGCATCGCGACTCGACCTAACTCAGAGATATCGATGTCGATACTTGTTAAGTAAGGATGCATCAATGTAGAAAAAATCGAGTTATTGAAGCTGATCATCGAAAGGGTTTCCGGGATGATATAGCCATACATTTGGGCGAGTTGCATCGTGCGTAAAGCAAAAATATCATCGATAACAACTAGCGCTGTCGCTTCAGCTTTTTTTAAGATCGTGTCAAAATCCAAGTAATCTTCAGCCTGTTCCAAGGTCACACTTGGATGGGCGTTCAGTCCTGCTAACATCATCGCTTTTTGATAACCGAAATAGCGTTCAAAGTATAAACTTTCATGTGTTGTATTGGTCACGAAAAGAATATTTTTATGGCCATTATCGATCAAAAATTCGGTGGCTTGCTTTCCTAACAGTTGATTGTCGTTATCAATGTAGATGATTTCGTTCTCATGATGGTATGGTTGTCCGATCAGTGTGAACGGAATCTGTTGTTCATAAAGATAATCGATGACTGGATCGTCACTATCGGAGTAGACTAGGATAAAACCATCAACTTGTTTTTGTAAATGCATCCGCTGAACGTTCTCTAATAAGACGTCGAAACTTTTTGCGGTAGCAATAGCTGTTGTCACACCGTGATGTCGTGCTTCTTCGTTGATTGCTTCCATGATTTCTAAATAAAACGGGTTGCCAAGACGCTCTTTGGAATCGAGTGGTGGAAGAATGACACCTACAGCGCTTGATACACGTTTACCAAGATTTCTCGCTGTGATATTGGGGACATATCCTAGTTCATCCATGATTTTTCGTACTTTCTTTTTCGTTGTTTCGGAAATACTTGGATGGTCGTTGATCACGCGAGAAACAGTAGATGTCGCTACGCCTGCTTTTTTTGCAACATCTTTCACTGTAATTGCCATAAGTTAAATCACCTTTCTTTTTCATCGTCCATCGTCTTGTTGAAACCAAGTTAAATAAAACTGGTTAAGTGAATGTACTAAATTCATAAGTTGTTTGGCTGACACGTTCTTGTCCAGGGCGTAGCGTAATCGAGCCAAACTCCGGGAAATGAACGATATCTGGTATTTCTTGTGGTTCGATCGCTAAGCCAAAATGAGAATGCATGTTTTGACCGTTGATCTGTAAATCTGCATCGAACCCAGTTGTAGAAAATAATACCATACTTTTGTTCGTAGTTGCTATATTCATTTGGCGACCGGAAGCTTCTTCTGATAAAGTTAAGCTATTTTTGGTGAGTTTAGGCGTATTTAATAAAAAAACGTCATCAAGACCTGAAGGATACTTGGATAAAATCTCTGTCAGTGTATTTGGTTCTTGAAAATTGATGGGTAAGTCCGCTTTGTCTAGTGTTTCCCCTGTAGGTAATTTGTCATGATCCAAAAGTAACAAGCTATCTAATTGAATCTGGAGTTGATGGGAATCAATATCACGTTTTCCATTTCCAGATAGATTGAAATAGGCATGGTTTGTCGGGTTGCAAATCGTTTCTACTACACTGTTAGCTTTAGTGATCATCACTAGTCTATTTCCTTCTAATTGATAGGTCACAGTCGCGGTGATTGGTCCAGGATAACCTGAAAATGTATCTTTTAAATAAAAGACGACACCCACTGCTTGAGGTGATTTGAATACTTCTACCTCCCAAAACTGAAAGGACCAGCCGTTTGTTCCGCCGTGGATATGATGGTTGCCATTATTTTTTTCTAGTTGGTGAGGGCCCCATTCACCATTTCTGATCCTACCTGCCACTGGACCAACCGTTGCACCGAAAAAACTATAATCAGATAAAACATCTTGAAGATTGTCGTAAGAGAGTAAGATATTTTCCATTTGTCCAAATCTATCTGCTGTGAATATTTGATGCAAGCGAGCGCCATAATTGAGAAGAACGACTTCTAGCTCGTCGTTCTTCAATGTGATTTTTTTTAGATTTGTTTGTTTGATGGGGAGGACAGAGATGCTTGGTTCAGACATCTTTGCGCCAAACGTGTTGTAGATAGTCGAGTGTTAACGAAGACGTATCAGCGACGATCGGAATGTCCTCCCCAAGATCTTCCTTGCGTCCAACTCCTACAGGATAAGCACCACTTGCGATGATCGCTTGGATGCCTGCTTTTGCATCTTCAATACCTAAACAATCAGTCGCCTCGAATCCGATTTCTTTGGCTGCTAATAAAAAGATATCAGGGGCGGGTTTGCCACTTGCTACTTTGCTAGGATCAGCAATCGCATCAAAGTAATCTGTTAGTTGCATTTTATCTAGTAATAATGGTCCGTTTTTACTAGCAGAAGCCAAGGCGATCTTGATGCCAGCTTTCTTTAATTCTGTTAATAAAGGAACAATACCCGGAAATACGTCTGTTGGCGTGATTTCTTGGATCATTTCTAGATAATACTCATTTTTACGTTTAGCTAAAGCAGCGAATTCTTCGTTTGAAAAGTCATTTTCTTTCTTGCCATAAGCAAGAAGCAATGTTAATGAATCTTCTCGGCTGACTCCTTTTAATTGTTCGTTGAAATTTCGGTCGATTGAAATCCCGATTTCTTCACCAAGTTTTTTCCAGGCGCGATAATGGAATTCTGCTGTGTCGGTGATGACACCGTCTAAATCAAATAGGACACCTTTAAACATGTGCATCGTCCTTTCTTAATGGAATCGTCAATTGATCTGTTAGCTCTTGTGCTTGTCCATACACAGTCAATTCCAGTGCCTCACCATTCAGTAATGTAAAGGTGACTTGTTCATCAGAAACAGCGATGAAAATCAAGCGACCGCGGTAATTGATATGGAAAGAATAGGCATTCCATGTGTTTGGTAAAAATGGTGCAAAAGATAATTCGCCATGGGCGGTTTTCATTTGTGCAAAACCTTGAACGATCGCTAGCCAACTACCTGTCATTGACGTGATGTGCAAACCATCTTCCGTATCATTGTTATAGTTATCCAAATCTAAGCGAGCAGTACGTTGGTACATTTCGACCGCTTTTTCTTCCAAGCCAAGTTCAGCAGCTAAAATCGCGTGGATACTTGGAGAAAGAGAAGATTCGTGAACGGTCATCGGCTCATAGAAATCAAAGTTCCGCTGTTTTTCTTCTTTGGTAAATTCTTCATTGAAGAAATAGATGCCTTGTAACACATCCGCTTGTTTAATGAAGCAAGAACGCAAGATCTTATCCCAAGACCATTTTTGGTTCAATGGCAATTCGCTAAGTGGTAAATCCGAAACTGGCATCAAATCTTTGTCTAGGAATGTATCATGTTGGACAAAAATTCCTTGTTCCTCATCGATCGGGTAGTACATGTTTTCGACAATATCTGCCCATTTTGCTAATTCTTCTTCGCTGATTTCAATTGTTGTTTCTTCTTTGAACGCTAAATAATTTTCACGAGTATAACGAAGGACCCAAGCAGCAATCGTGTTCGTGTACCAATTGTTATTGATATTGTTTTCGTATTCATTTGGACCAGTCACGCCGTGGATCATATACTTGTTTTGACGTTTGGAGTAATGGACACGATCCGCCCAGAAACGAGCAATCTCAGCCAATACTTCAAGTCCTTCATTTTTCAGATAAGAGGTATCGCCGGTATAATTTGTATAATTGTAGATCGCGTAAGCAATCGCACCGTTACGATGGATCTCTTCAAAGGTGATTTCCCACTCATTGTGGCACTCGACACCTGTAAAGGTCACCATTGGATAAAGCGCGCCTTTCAATCCTTGTTGTTGGGCATTGTGGATGGCTTGTGGTAACTGATTGTGACGGTATTTCAATAAATTTTTTGTGACTTCTGGGTCAGCTAATGCTAGATATAATGGCACGGCGTAAGCTTCTGTGTCCCAGTATGTCGCACCACCGTATTTTTCGCCAGTGAAGCCTTTTGGTCCAATGTTCAACCGTTCGTCTTCTCCGTAATAAGTAGAGAACAATTGGAAAAGATTGAAACGGATGCCTTGTTGCGCTTCATCGTCGCCTTCGATCACTACGTCAGCCAATTCCCACCGTTTTGCCCAAGCAGTCGTTTGTTCTTTTTTGGCTTCATCATAATGAGTAGTTAACTGATCAAATTCATCCATAAGTGTTGCCACTTGTTGTGCTTCAGGGATATCACGACTTGTCAAAACCAAGACTTCTTTATCCACGACCACAGGATCATTTGGTGTTAGATCATACGAGAATACACCTTGTAACGCTAATGTTTGTTCTTCAAATATAGGTGTTGTTTCTTTGCCGTTGATAAAATGACGCATGCCTGCAGTGACGGTGAATTGCTCAATGTCAAATGCATTAGGAATGGTCTTCGTTGTCAAATAACCGATCGAGTCTTTTGTGCCACGGTCGGTCTGATTCCAGAAATGCTCATCGTAGTTACTATCTTCATTTTGGACATTTCCATCCAGTTTCGAAACAAATTTTACAGTGGCAGAGCCGGCGATCAATTCAACCTTTACACGAATATAAGCCGCTTCGCTTTTAACAATACTCAAGAAACGTTCAAATGAGAAACGGACTTTATTTGTAGCTGTCGTAATCGCAAACTGACGAGACAAGACCCCGTTTTTCATATCTAATTCCCAAGAGAAATCTTCTGGATCTAGTGAAGCTAAGTCAATCAATTGGTCGTTGATGTAAATATCCATTGCAATAAAGTTGACTGCATTGATGACTTTTCCAAAGTATTCAGGATAGCCGTTTTTCCACCAACCTACACGAGTTTTGTCAGGGTACCAGATACCGGCTAAATAAGTGCCTTGGTGATGATCGCCAGAGTACGTTTCTTCGAAGTTTCCACGCATTCCCATGTAGCCGTTCCCAATACTTGTCAATGACTCTTGTAAACGTAAGTTTTCTTTATCTAATGTTGTCGTGCTGATTTTCCAAGGGTCGATCTGGAATAAGCGTTTGATTTGTTTCATGATTCTCCTCCTAAATGTTTCATTTCTTAGGTTTATAATAAACGCAACCGGTTGCGTCAGTCAATAGTAAACTGATAAATACTCAATCTTTTTTATTGGCGAACACTTCGCAAGGGGATAGAAAGCATCATTGCCCTAATATTTCTTTATAGTTCTTATTATATTAGCTGTATCATACTTTTGGATAAAAAAATAAATAAAATAAAAATAAAGCATTTACAAAAAAAGGAATAACCTCTATAATACGGATTAACGAAACCGATTGCGTAAAGGAGAGATAGAAATTGAAGAAAATGTTTAGTTTTGATTTTTGGCAGAAATTTGGAAAGGCTTTAATGGTCGTTGTAGCAGTTATGCCAGCTGCTGGATTAATGATCAGTATCGGGAAATCGATCCCATTGATCAACCCGAACATGGCAGCACTTGTCACTACGGGTGGCGTTCTTGAAAGTATTGGTTGGGCAATTATTGGGAACTTGCATTTATTATTTGCATTAGCGATAGGTGGTAGTTGGGCAAAAGAACGAGCAGGTGGTGCATTCGCTGCCGGAATCTCGTTTGTTTTGATCAATCGGATCACAGGAGCAATCTTCGGGGTCACAACAGAGATGTTAGCAAACGAAGACGCCTTCACACATACGTTGTTCGGTACACGAATCATGGTGAAAGGATTCTTTACGAGTGTCTTAGAAGCTCCTGCATTGAACATGGGGGTATTCGTAGGGATCATCGCTGGGTTCGTCGGTGCGATGGCTTATAACAAATACTATAACTACCGTAAATTACCAGATGCACTTTCTTTCTTTAATGGGAAACGATTTGTTCCTTTTGTAGTGATTCTTTGGTCAACGATCGTAGCTCTTATTTTGGCAGCAGTTTGGCCAGCTATTCAAGCAGGAATCAACAACTTTGGTTTATGGATTGCACAATCGCAAGATAGCGCACCAATTTTAGCACCATTTTTATATGGAACATTAGAACGGTTATTACTACCTTTTGGTTTACACCACATGTTGACGATTCCAATCAACTATACGCAATTAGGTGGAACATATGAGATTTTATCTGGCGCACAAGCCGGTACACAAGTATTTGGTCAAGATCCACTATGGTTAGCTTGGGCAACTGACTTAGTGAACCTGCGAGGTGCAGGAGACATGGCACAGTATGAATTCGTCTTGAACAATTGGACACCGGCACGTTTCAAAGTCGGTCAAATGATTGGTTCTTCTGGTATTTTGATGGGGATGGCGCTTGCGATGTATCGCAATGTCGATCCAGACAAAAAAGCAAAATACAAATCCATGTATTTCTCAGCTGCTTTAGCTGTCTTTTTAACAGGGGTAACAGAACCACTAGAATTTATGTTTATGTTTGCGGCAGTTCCACTGTATGCAATCTATGCAGTGATCCAAGGAGCAGCTTTTGCGATGGCGGATATCTTACCGTTGCGTGTCCACTCCTTCGGGAATATCGAATTATTGACGCGAACACCATTAGGGATCAAAGCAGGACTTGGCGGCGATTTGATCAACTTCGTCATCTGTGTCATTCTCTTTGGCGTAGTCACTTATTTCTTAGCAAACTTCTTGATCAAGAAATTCAATTTTGCGACACCAGGACGTAACGGGAACTATGATAGTGACAGTGAAGAAACAACCACTGGCACGACAACAGGAGCGGCGGATCAA
The DNA here is from genome assembly GCF_013394305.1 of Enterococcus mundtii. Taxonomy (NCBI): domain Bacteria; kingdom Bacillati; phylum Bacillota; class Bacilli; order Lactobacillales; family Enterococcaceae; genus Enterococcus; species Enterococcus mundtii. The sequence goes on from NZ_AP019810.1 coordinate 2,054,859, forward strand.
CAAATTATCCAAATCATCCATTTATTAGGTGGAAAAGAAAATATCAAAGACGTGGATGCTTGTATGACGCGTTTACGTGTAACAGTGGCAGATCGAGGTAGAGTTGGTTCAGAAGACGCGTGGAAACGTGCTGGCGCAATGGGCTTGATCGTCAAAGACAATGGTGTCCAAGCAGTTTATGGGCCAAAAGCAGATGTGTTAAAATCAGATATTGAAGATTTGTTGCAATCAGGCGCAGATATTCCTGAACCACAAATCAAAGAAGTCGTGATGGAAAAAGAAACAGCGACAGCAGCATTAGGGATCGAAAAAGAATTGTACGCAGTAGCCAAAGGAGAAGTGATTGCTTTAGCAGCGGTCAATGATCCAGTATTCTCACAAAAAATGATGGGTGACGGTTTTGCAGTCATTCCTGAAACAGATACGATCACTGCTCCAGTAACGGGTAAAATCGTTAGCGTATTCCCAACGAAACACGCCATCGGGATGGAAACAGCTGAAGGCGCAGAAGTACTGATCCACATGGGAATCGATACTGTCCAAATGGCGCAACCCGCATTTGAAGTATCTGTGAAAGAAGGACAAGAAGTCACACCAGGCATGCCGATTGCACGCATGGATCTTGCAAAAGTCAAAGAACAAGGAAAAGATACAACGATCATGGTTGTTTTCACGGATGATAAAGTGAAAGAAATTGCGATCACTACACTTGGTTCTGTTGAAATGGGTACAGAAATCGGAAAAATCAAGCTATAATAAATAAAAGAAGTGATCAGAGATTGTGACGAAAAAGCGAGACGATTGAGGAGAGATTTCTTCAATAATCAGCGCTGACGTAACAGTCTCTGATTTTTATGTAAAAATAGAAAAGAGGTTCCAAAAAAATGAAAATAATGACGTTGAATACACATAGTTGGTTGGAAGAAGAACCAGTAACTAAACTACAAGACCTTGTAGACAAGATTTTAACTGAGCGCTATGATGTCATTGCTTTGCAAGAGGTCAATCAACTGATTGAAACAAAGATCGTAAATGAACAAGAGCTAGTCGGTTTTTGTCCAGTAACGAATCAGACCCCAATCCACAAAGATAATTTCGCTTATTGCTTGATCCGACGACTGGCAGAAGCAGGAGAATCCTATTTTTGGAGTTGGGAAATGAGTCATATTGGTTATGACAAGTATGAAGAAGGAAACGCTATTTTATCAAAGGCTCCTTTGGATAGTCGGGCATACATAGTGTCTGAAACAAAAGAAAAAGAAAACTACCGTACCCGCATGGTCCTTGTTGCCAAAACAGTTATTGACAATCAACCAATCGTTGTCGCAAGCTGTCATTTCTCTTGGTGGTCAGATATAGAAACGGGCTTTGCCTACGAGTGGCAATTCTTACAGAAAGAACTCCTAACTTATCAAATACCTTGCTTGTTGATGGGTGATTTTAATAATCCAGTAGGTGAGGAAGGGTATCGCTTAGTTAATGAAGATAACCAATTGAACATCAAAGATTCATATGTTTTAGCCGAACAAAAATCTGAAGAAGCCACGATCGAGAAAAAAATCGATGGCTGGGAAAACAATACAGAAGCACTGCGAATCGACTATATTTTCGTTCCGACTGATAGTAAAGTCAGTACGTATACGCGCGTCTTTGATGGGACGAATGGCCCGGTCGTTAGTGATCATTTTGGAGTGTCTGTAGAAATGGATCTATAAGATAGGTGCTTTTTGCCGTAGTTGGATTCACTCAAATAAGTTTGATGAGGAGAAAGATTGGATTGATCAAGATAAAGCGAACGAATAAGAGCTGACAAGTCATAGGATTTTTCAAACCCACTTACTTACGTTTCATATAACGATTAACCAAGAGAATGTCTGCTGAGAAAGGATAAATTATCTACTCTCAAATTTTTAAGAATAAGCGAGGCTATGACAGTCAATCTGTCATAGCCTCGCTTATTCTTATACATATATGATAGATGTTACGTATAATCTAAAAAAATGATAGCCTAGCTGATTTTCACATTTTTTTCTTTTCTAAAATTAAACTTTTGTGAAAGATAGATGCCTAAAAAGGATAGCCAACCGGCAATAGTCGCAGCAACAACGAAGTAGAAATAGACGGGAAGGTCGTAATAGAGAATGATCTCGTTGATGCCATTATGCTGTTTGACGATCGGTGTACCGATATCGGTCAATTCAAAATCCGTCAATTTCTGTCCATTTTGCATCAAGACGGTTCGATCATACACGATAACTGGCACATGAACAGTCGGTTCACCGGTATTTTTCCATTTGATACTCAACCGACCATCAGGATGTGATTTGATGAATGTTGTTTCATTTTCCAGGATTTCTTCATTGTATCGATCGTATTTATTTGCCTTTGTTTGTTTATAGATCGGCAAATAATCTGGCGTAGTTTTCTGGAAAACAAATAAACTTTTGGACATATCACGACTGTAGAAAGTTTTTCTTGCTTCATCAGGTGTATCGAACAAATACGTATGACGACTGACGAAGGTTTCATCTTCCCATTTATTGAGGTGACGGTATAAGTTTTGGATGGTCTGAACAGAACTGATCAGGATCAGTAAGGTCGCAGCTATCCGTAACCAGGTTTTGTTTTCCCAACGATTGGCGACGATTGCAAAGTAAAGTAAGAAAAGCAAGGTAAATGGGACAAAGAAACGAAATGGAAACTGAATCAAGCTAATAAATGGCACTTCGTTTTCAACTAATGTATTCCAAGGGATCAGGCTGGTTGAAAGTAAGAAGAACACAACACTTGTGCGTAACAAAAGTTTTGGAAACAGTTCTTCTCTTTTTCGGAACAATAAGAAACATAAAAATCCAGCAAATAAAACGACAGGTAGGATTTTCGGATAATTCAACCAGTAACTTCCCTCAAGATTGATTGATTTCTCTGTCATGCGTCGATTGACGAAAGGTGGAAGAATCTCATTCCCACTGTAAACCATCGCCATACCTACCCAGATGTTTGCCGTTAGGATAAAGTAAAGCAAAATTGATTTCCCTAATTGTAAAAGAGCTTTTCCCTTGTTGGTTTGTGTGAAGAAATAATACCCATAAAAAGGAATATACATCAATACTAGCATCACAGAAGATAGCAGATGGATCTGCGTCATCAATGCAATCGCTGCAGTTACTTTAAGTACAGGGAATTTTTTATGCACGATGAAATCAACGAGCGGGATCATACATAAAGGATAAAATACTGTTCCCCAGCTCGTAAAACCTTGATTAACAGCCCAATATTGGATCGAATAGGTCGTCATGAACAGGACTGAAACCGGTACACTTACCCATTCACGTACTTTTACATAACGCAACAAAGTCAACATGGACCAACCTGCGATAAGGAAGAGGATAAAATTCGATAAAATCTGGTAATGATACCAACTTCTAGCAACGAGTACGATCAACCCTTGAAAGTATGAGAATAAGGGACCGTAGATTGCATTGACGATCCGACCGCTTTGTTGAAAGCCATACATCGATGGGAAGTAGTGTAAGTCTCCGTGAATAATTTGTTGGGCTGCATCATAAAAACGATTGTAATGAAATGGCGCATCAGCCCCGATGATCAATTTGTGTGATAATATATTTGGCAATACGAAAATAATTGCGAAAATAAAAATCAAAAAATATGGTCTATATTTTTTCAACTGTTTGGCTCCTTTTCATATAATAACTAAACTTATCATAAAGGTTAATGAAAAGAGAGGCAAGGAATTAGAAAAAAATTGAAAATAACATGAAATTATTTATGTAAATCATAAAGAAATCAATTGGAAAAGTTAAATGACCACATTTATTTACAATAAAATAAAGGGTAGAAACAAAAGCCTCCGTTTATAATGATCAAAAAGCCACTGGTCTTCATCAATTGAAGGAGTGGCTTTTGATTTTATACGAGTGAGGTAGAGTGATTATTTATTGATACGACGGTAGTTTTCATCGAAGTAACGACCTTCACGAATGTCTTTTGGCATTCCTTCATAAGGTTCTTCGCTAATTACGTCTTCATTATCAACACCCGCATCACCCATATAAGTAATTGTCGCAAATTCTGGAACGACTAGTTTTGGATATGTTTCATATTTTTCACGAGCAGCTTCCATTTCCGCAATATGTTCGTTTTGGAAAGTGACAGTGATCTCTGGATGTTCTTCGACCCATTTAGGGAAGAAAATCGTGCCATGGAGTTTTTTCTCATTTGGCATAAAGTCTAAAGCAACGTCTGTACCAGTTGGTTCAGTCCAAGTGATTTTAAAAACACCATCTGTTAATTTTACAATATCTGCTTCTTGATCTTTGACCCAACGCCCTTTGACCATTCCGCCATGAATACGATAGTCAACGGTGTGGTCATTTTTTGCATACCATTCATATTCCCAACCATTATCATACGTATAGATAAAGTGAGTTCCAATAAAATCTTCTAAGTTTTTGAATTGTTTCATGTAAAACATCTCCCTTTAAATTAAAACATGTAATAATTTACATGTTTTTGATTACGTGATTATGATAGAATGATTTTGAGAGAATGTCAAGGAGGAAATTTTGATGGCTAGAAAAAATACATTACGCTATATATTACTGGGATTACTGAGCAAAAAAAATCAAACGGGGTATGAATTGAATCAAGCATTCAAAAATGAAATCGGTGAATTCTGGCAGGCAAAGCATAGTCAGATCTATCCTGAACTGGCCAAAATGGAAGAACTAGGAATCATCAAACATGAAGTAGGAATCACTGGAGTCAAGCTAGAAAAGAAAATTTATCAGCTGACTGAAGAAGGGCGTGTTTTGTTAAACGAATGGATCCATACCTCGCCAAATGAACTTCCAGTCAATCGAGACGAATTTGTCTTGAAACTTTATTTTGTGAAAGATATCAATGATCCAACATGGATTGAGATTCTTGAACAGCAAAAGGAGCTTCATGAAGAAAAAAGACAGCATTTATTCGCCCGACAACAAGTGATTTTCCCGACAGAAAAAGACCAACATGAAAATTATGGCCATTATCTGATCTTGTCTCACGCAATCAATCGAGAAACCGAATATATCAATTGGTTGACACAAGTATTGGAACAAGAAATAAGAAAATAAATGGAAAGTTTATGACAAACAACTTAAAAAGGCGACAACCACAAAAATTTGAAAAACAATTTTCGTGGATGGCGCCTTATTTCTCGAGGCTGAACACTTCTGTCTAGACCTCGTGGTGGCTTTTTTATTTAACTGTAGCAAGTCGGCTACAAGTTCTAATGGAGTAAAAAAAAACTGCGATCTTTTCTTATTTTTCCAGTACTTTTTTAGGATCGATCGTTTCATCTGCTGGAAGGATCTTATAAGATAGTTCATCCGTTTCTTCGTCATGAATAATACATAGCTGTTCCAGATCATTGAAGTCGCCAATTAAAAGGAGTGTATAACGTTCATCAATCAATTGGATGTCTTTGATGGACTTTGAGAAAACTTTTCGGACATGGTGCATTTTGTTTAAACGTTCCTGAGCTTTTTCAGCGGCTTTGGTCAACGTGTACCCTTCATCTAAAAATTTCTTGATGATCTCAACTTTGACCACTGTCGGTAATCGGTATTTTCTTGAACAATTCGCGTCAGCAGTAACGGATTGGATAAAGCCTTTTTGTTCCCAGTATCTCAATTGTCGTGGTGAAACTCCGACGATCTCACTCAATTCACTAATGCCTACTAATAAATGGTCATTTTCCAATAATTGTTTAAGTGAAGCTCCCACCATTCGTCACACTCCTTTGTTGGTCGTTCCCTTAATTATACTTTTGTTGACTATCATGTCAAGTAGGTTGACAAAAGTTAAAAATAGGAATAAAGTATCTTAGTGGTTTCAGAAAACATTCAGAAAGAAGGAGAAATATGAGTAAGAATCAACCCGTAGATATTTACGGAAAACCATATAATCGTACACTATTAGTTGTCGTGTTATTGATTGGGACATTTTGTACGGTCTTGAATCAGACCTTATTGACAACTGCTTTTCCAGCATTGATGAAAGCTTTTGATATTTCAGCTTCTGATGTGCAATGGTTGACAACAGGCTTTTTACTAGTGAACGGGATCATGATTCCGATTACTGCTTGGTTGATCAATAAATTTAGTTCTAGAAAATTATATCTGTCAGCTATGACGATTTTTTTGATTGGAACGATTACCTGTTTTACTGCTCCTAACTTTAGTACGCTACTGATTGGACGTTTGATCCAAGCGTGTGGTGTAGGGGTATCTATGCCATTATTGCAAAATATCATGCTATCGATCTTCCCACCAGAAAAAAGAGGTTCTGCTATGGGAATGTCTGGGATCGTTATCGGATTAGCCCCAGCATTAGGCCCAACACTATCTGGTTATATCATTGATAACTATCATTGGCGCGATTTATTTGGAATGGTTATTCCCATCGTCGTTCTTGTTTTAGTACTTGCGTTCTTTTTGATGAAGAGTGTGATTCCTTTATCCAATCCAAGTATCGATATTTTCTCTGCCATTCTTTCAACAATTGGATTTGGTAGTTTGCTATACGGATTTTCAAGCGTAGGAGACGCCGGTTGGGGAAGTACGAAAGTAATCAGCTTCTTGATCGTTGGTGTGATTTTCATCGCCGCATTTGCTTGGCGTCAATTACATTTAGAACATCCATTCTTAGAGTTGCGCGTTTTTAAATCACCAACCTTTACGATTGCAGCGATTTTAGCTGGCGTAACGAATATGGCGATGGTCGGTGCGGAAATGGTTGTGCCATTGTATATTCAAAATATTCGTGGAGAATCGGCATTCCACTCTGGCTTGATGTTGCTTCCTGGTGCATTGATCATGGGTGCCATGATGCCGATCACTGGTGCGATTTTTGATAAACACGGGGCAAAACGTCTTGCGATTGTTGGGATGTTCATCCTAACAGCAGCTACAGCACCTTTTGCCTTCTTGACTGAAACGACACCTGTTTTGTATATCGTCATTCTTTATGCGATCCGAATGTTTGGGATCTCGATGGTCATGATGCCGGTGACAACATCAGGAATGAATGCTTTACCTAACAACTTGATCAGCCACGGAACAGCAGTGAACAATACCTTCCGCCAAATTGCAAGTTCAATCGGAACTGCGATTTTGATCAGTGTGTTGACAAATGTTACGAAAGACAATCTACCAACGGATGCTGTGTTGAAAAGTACACCTTTAGCCTATAAAGATCAAGCAATCAACGCGACTTTATCTGGTTACCATGCAGCCTTCTTTGTCGCAATCATATTCGGCTTGATCGGCTTTGCGATTGCTTTCTTCTTAAAAAGAAAAGAACCAGTAGTGGTGGAAGTGGGGGATAACGCATGATTATTTTCGTATTGATTGCCAGTGTCATTGCTTTTGCTTTGACGAATGTGTTTGCCAAAAAAATGTGGCAAACACTTCTTTCACTCGTCTTTGGCTTACTGTTTGTTCTCTCGTTAGGACTGATCGTAGAAAATATCACGAATCATTTTGGGATGGAAGAAGTGACAGAAACAAAAACGACTCCGCTCGTTTCCAGTGCGGATCAGTCAGATGTAAATATGTTGCTTTATCAGTCACTAGGAGATGGGACAGAAAAAGTCTACTTATATCGAACAGATGACAAGCAAAAAGAACCAAAAGCTACTGGCACAAAAAATGAAACAAATAAGGTTCAACAAACGGATGGCAAAGCAGAAAAAGTCAGTGAAACAACTTATTGGGTTTATAAAAATGACCAATACAAATTCTGGTTCAACTTAGCGGATAATAACCATGAATATGAACGCCGGGTCAATACGTTCAAACTTCCGAATGATTGGATCGAATTAAGTACTGACCAAGCTTCTGAGTTGGCAAAACGTGTCGAAGAACAAAAAAGCACGATGGAAGCCGATGCACAAAAATTTGTCAAAGAAGGCTTGATGAAAGCCATTGCCCAAAATCCAGCGATGTCTCAAGAAGAACAACAACAAGTATCAAAAGACTTAGCGACAGCTTATCAAAAACAAGCATTGGCAAAATTAATCGCAGAAGTGAAGAAGTAAATAGTTTAATAATATGATAAAAATAGTGGATGAAGTATTCGACAACATACTTTATCCACTATTTTTTTATGTAAGTAGGAATGAAGAAAAATTAGATTTTTACGTATTTAGAGAGTAGAGGATAGAAAGTTCGTAAAAGAAAGGAGGAATGACTTATGATTTCAACAAAAACAAGAAAACAAGGGAATTCCCTTGTGATTACACTTCCTGCAAAGTTAGGCATAAAAGAAGGTGAAGAATTTAATATTATAAAAAAAGAAAATGGCACGGTTGCTTTAATTCCAAAAGTTGAAGATTTTTTTTGAATCTGCTAAAGAAGGCGAATTTTATTTACCAGAATTAGGGGTTGATTATATGCCACATGGAGGAGAACTAGATGAGCTATAAGCCACGTCAACGAGATATCGTTCTTTTTTACTTTGAACCGTCAAAAGGTTATGAAGTTAAGAAGAGACGACCGGCTTTAATTATGAGTAAGGATGCGTACAATTTAGCAACGAATTTAATTATCGTATGCCCAATTACTACAAGTGATAAAAATAGACCATTTCTTGTGCCTATTCAAAGCGATAAGTTCAAGCTAGATGAAGTAAAGAGAAGCAAAGTAAATACGCTTCAAGTATTCTCTCTTGACTATACCGAAAAAGCTAAAAGAAATGTTAAATACATTGATACATTAGAGGAAGAAGCTTTTTTTGATATTGCACAAAGATTTCTTAAAAATTTTTCTTTCCCTATTTAGAGATCGGGTGGTTGAGAATCAATTTATCTTAGGAAGAATCAACTTATTTCATTTGATATGTAGATATATAGGCCATTTTTAGAAACCGCGAGCTACATAGTACGAACAAAAGAATAAAGCAAAAACACAATTGGTTTTGACAAGTGATATCAAAACCAACTGTGTTTTTTTCTATTATATTTTACTATTCTGCTCTTAAAGCAATCGCTGCATCTTTCTTCGCTGCCATACGAGCTGGGATGTGTCCGCCTAACATCGTTAAGATCGTTGATACAACAATCAAAATCAAGGCGTGTACAGGATTTAGTTGAGCAACATTTTCTAAATCAGTCATATTGTACAAGAGACTATTGATTGGGAAAGTCGCTAGCCAAGCAATCAAGACCCCTAATAAACCAGAAGAAATCCCTAAGATACAAGTCTCTGCATCGAATACCCGCGTGATATCTTTCTTACGCGCACCTAATGCTTTCAAGACACCGATTTCCTTCGTCCGTTCGATCACAGAAGTATAAGTGATGATGCTGATCATGATCATACTTGTTACAAGTGAAATACCAGCAAAAGCAATCAGGACATACGTGATGGCATCCATCAATCCACCAGTCAATTCGGTCATTGTTCCAGCTAAATCAGAATAGATGATTTTATCTTCATCTGATTTTCCTTTGTTGAATTCATCTAAATAGTTTAGAATCTCTTCTTTATCGCCAAAATTATTTGGATAGATCATGATGCTTGAAGGTAAGCTGTCTCCACCTAAATAGCTGATCAGCGTTTGTTTTGCTGAGTCATCTACTTTTTCGGTCGTCAATACGTTCATATCGCTGTCTTTTTGCGCTTGAACGATTTCAGAATTTTTGTTTTCATTGACGATTTCTGTTGTCAATTGGTCGCTGTAAGCAATACCCGGAGATAACAGATTCATCGTAGAAGAAGATTTGACCCGTAGAATACCAGAAATCTTAACCTCTCTGGAGGCATCTTCGTACATCGCTTGGTAATCCGTATTAGGAATGAAGTTTCCTGTCGGTAATTTTGTATAGTACGTATCATTGTTCACTAATTTGAAAGTTGTTCCGACGATCTTGTCAAAATCAAGCGTTTCGCCGTCTTTCACATCAAAGCCTAAATTTTTCAACGCATTGATGTTGGTATTGTTATTACCATCCACGATCAATACGACATCATTTGCAGAGGTCGGATAACTACCAGAAAGTAATGAGTAATTTGATTCTAAGAAATTGTCTTTTTGGTCGTCTAGTTGTGTTGGGAAACTAGAAACACCTACGCCAGTCATGGAAGACATCGCACTTGAGAAGGACAGTGATTCAGTATCTGGGTTTTGATTCGAAAAGCTAACAGGCTGTACTTTGCCGTCAACATCTCTTAATAAATTGATACCAGTCGTGCGGGTAAAACCAATATTATTACTTAAATCAGGATCGATACTCGTTACATAATCAACATATTCTTGGTCAATATTATTCGTATGTTGTGCACGGTCTTCATCGCTGATTTTTGCGGTAACAGTTTTTGTATCTGGATATTCGGCTGTGTTGGAACTCAAGCCATCCGATTCAGAAGGAGGACTAGTGGTGACTTTGGAAATCGTAATTGGAAAACGAGCCATCGTTTCTGACTGTGTTTGATCAATTTGTTTTTGGAATCCTGTAGATAGGGCTAATACGATCGCAATCCCAATAATCCCGATACTTGAAGCAAAGGAAGTCAAAAATGTCCGGCCTTTTTTTGTGCGAATATTATTGAAAGATAATTTTAATGCGGTCCAAAAGCTCATCTTTGTCCGACGTAGATTAAATTGATCATCTTTTGGACGTTCGATATGTGGATTAGAATCAGAAACGATTTTTCCATCTGAGAACTCAATGATCCGATCGGCATATTCATGTGCCAACTCAGGGTTATGTGTGACCATGATCACTAGTTTCTCATTGGATAGTTCTTCAATCAACTTCATGATTTGGACACTTGTTTCTGTGTCTAAAGCACCGGTTGGCTCATCACATAAAAGGATGTCAGGGTCATTGGCTAAAGCACGTGCAATTGCGACACGTTGCATTTGTCCACCAGATAATTGATTGGGTTTTTTGTGCATGTGGTCGGTCAATCCAACACGACGCAATGATTCCTCCGCTTTTTTCCGTTTTTCATCTTTAGAGACACCACTTAATGTCATGCCAAGTTCAACATTTTCAATGATTCCTAAATGCCCGATCAAGTTATAACTTTGGAAAACAAAACCGATGGAATTATTACGATAAGCATCCCAATCGCTGTCTTTAAAATCTTTTGTGGACTTCCCGTTGATGACCATATCGCCAGAGTCATAATTATCCAAGCCGCCGATCACGTTCAACATGGTTGTTTTACCAGATCCACTTGGGCCTAAAATGGCTACAAATTCTTTTTTTCTAAAAGCGACGGATACGCCGTCTAATGCTTTTGTCGTTGTTTCACCAACTTTATAATATTTCTTTATCTCTTTTAATTGTAACATTGTCACCCTTCTTTCCGTTTGAAATATTCGTTATACTAATAAGTATAACAGAACAACGAACGTAGTATAATGAATGAATGTTAACTGAATATGAACAATCAGAAAAAAAACTGAAATTTTTCAAATAATTACATGAGGAGAAATGATGAATCGAATATTACTAGTAGAAGATGATGAGCGTTTGCAACAACTTTATCAATCCGTTTTAGAACGCGCTGGTTTTTTGGTTTTCGCAGTCGCAAATGGGACCGAAGCTTTGAAGCAATTAGAGAGTACTCAAGTGGATGTGATCATCACAGATATTATGATGCCTGTGATGGATGGGTATGAACTGTTGGAAACTTTACGAAGCAGTCGCGTAGAAACACCTGTGTTGATCATCACAGCGAAAGCAGATTTTGAAGATAAAAAGAAGGGGTTTCAACTGGGAACGGATGACTATATGACGAAACCAGTAGATGTCAATGAAATGGTGTTGCGGGTAGAGGCCTTGTTACGGCGAGCGAAAATCAATCATAGCCATCAATTGAACATTGGACAAACTAGCTTGAACCAAGAAACATATGAAGTGATCAAGCAGGATCAAGCCATCTTACTTCCACAAAAAGAATTTCAATTATTGTACAAACTACTTTCTTATCCAAATAAGATTTTTACACGACAACAATTAATGGATGATATATGGGGGTTGGATACCAATACGGAAGAACGGACGATTGATGTGCATATCAAACGATTACGCACGCGTTTTATTGAAAATGATGATTTTCAGATCATAACAGTTCGTGGCTTAGGCTATAAGGCGGTGATTTGATGCGTAAAAAAATCTTTTCACAATTATGGATTTATTTTGCTTGCATTGTGTTTATTTCCATTTTAGTTACTTTGTTGTGTTTCTTAGGTTTTATTTTCTTGCTGTCACACAAAACAGTCCCTGCTTCAGAGCAACAAGCGACATGGTTTCCTTTAGTCGTTTTTGCAGGATTTAGTATGATGGTGGGCACAGGGATCTCGATCTTTGTCGGTCGGCGGATCTTGCTGCCGATCAGTGATTTACGAACCAATATGAGCAAAGTAGCAACTGGCGATTTTTCGATTCGGATGGATGAGCAACAAAAAGTCGAAGAGGTGCAGCAACTATATAAAGATTTCAACGTGATGGTCCAAGAATTGAGTAGTATCGAAACGTTACGAAATGACTTTGTTTCCAATGTTTCTCATGAATTTAAGACGCCTCTTGCCACGATCCAAGGATACGTCCAGTTATTGCAGGCGCCTAACATTTCAGAAGAAGAAAAGCAGGTTTTCTTGCAACGGATCATTGAGAGCATCACTCAGCTTTCGCAATTGACAGAGAACACACTGAAATTGAATAAATTAGAAAATCAGCGAATCAAATTAGAAAAGCGCCCTTTTCGTTTAGATGAACAGATTCGTGAAGTGATTGTTTTTTTACAACCTAAATGGGAGCAAGAACACCTTCAACTGGAGATCGATCTGGAAAGTGTCAACTTTGTCGGTAATGAAGAATTTCTATATCAAGTCTGGCTGAATCTCATGGACAATGCCATCAAGTACAATCAACCACAAGGGAAAATCAAGATTCGCCTAACACAAAATGCCACTCAAGTAATCGTTGAAGTGACAGATTCTGGCGTGGGAATGGATCAAGAAACACAAGCACGACTCTTTGAGAAATTTTATCAAGGGGAATCCAGCCGTCAATTTTCTGGGAACGGGCTGGGCTTATCACTAGTCAAAAAAATCGTTGAGTTGCATCATGGAAAAATCAGTTATAACAGTATCTCAAAAGTAGGTACGACTGTCATCATTCAATTAGACAAAGAAAACACGTCGCTAACTTATCCGGTGGAATAAGATCCAGGGAAATGAACAGTTAATGATCTATAGGAGCAATAAACCAACAAAAACAAAGAAAAAAACGCCACTTCTGATTTAATCGTTCTAAGGTGTATTTTTCAAGTAATATAAAGATGGAAAAGTGTACGAAGTCATGTCGTACATAAGAGAGTATTCGTATATTTTTCTAATAACCGTTATTGGAGGAATGATAGAAAATGAAAAAACAAGTAGTTTTATTGCTCGGACTTTTGACGTTAAGTGTTGGACTGAGCGGAGCCAATCCCATAGCCATTGCAGAGGAAACAACTCATTCTCATGGTACTCCCACAGTATTATTGCAACAGGATTCGGTCTTAAGTACACTTGTGGCAAGTTCAAGTGCAGAGGATGAAAAACAAACCGATCGTGGTATCGGTTATTATTGGAAATGCCATACATGCGGGTATAATAGTGAGTGGCATCTATTTGCTAGTACAGCTGTTTCTGCTGCCAATAAACATGCACAGCAATACAATCATGTCACCTCTGTTTATCCAAATTAGCAACTGACTATTTTAGAATGGAGTGGAACAAAAGATGAATGAAACGTGGTTGAGTAGGAATAAAAAAGAAGTGATCCGTTTCTCTCTTGCCGTTTTTCTAGGTTTTGTATTAAGTTTTATCGTGTTTACTTTGTTGTAGGTAAGAGGATAATAAGAAAGTATTCAAAAGGAACAAAGACCAGAAATCATTACGGTCTTTGTTCCTTTTTTGTAAGCAGAATTTTTATGATACTTAGCGTTGTTTTCGCGAATATTGAAGTAATTAGTGGGTATGATTGTGAATTTTACTTGCAAACAATATTATACGTGATATAATATTGGTAAATATAAAATATTGCAAACTATAAAGAAGGTGAAGTAATGCATATCCAAGTCCCAACAGTTTTACTCGATGGTACGGTTTTAGCAGCTTTAAGCAGAGAAGACATGTACGGTTACGCATTAACGAAGATCGTCCAAGAAAGTTTATCTGTCAGTGAATCAACGATGTATCCTGTTTTACGCAGATTAAAAAAAGAAGAATACTTAGAAACATACGACGAACCATTCGAAGGTAGAAATCGCCGATATTACCGCTTAACTCCGAAAGGACGTCAACATTTAGAAGAAATCATTGATAAATGGATCGTGTTTCGAGATTCCTTAAACCGATTACTGGAGGAGAATACGAATGAATGAATATTTAGATGATGTGTTGGACGAACTTCAAGAAATACCTGAAGATGATCGCTTTGATATTATTCAGTATTATGAAGAATACTTCTTGGATTCTGGCAAAACAGTAGAAGAAGTCGTGGATGAATATGGCTCGCCAAAGCAATTTGCCCTGAAACTGAAAATCAATTATTACTCGGAACAAGACGACGATGAATCAGAATACAGCCAAAGTCCTAAACGGAAAATCCGTTTGATTTGGATGATCGTCATTGGGTTGTGTGCATCACCTTTATTGATTCCTTTAGCATTAGCGTTTATTCTAGCGATTTTTGGTATTCTGCTTGGCTTAATTGGCGTGATCATTGGAATCTATGTCGTATGTATCAGTATTTTAGGAGCAGGTTTATTTTCGATCATTTCAGGTGTTGCTGTCTTGCAACAATCGATTGCTAGTGGGCTGTTCTTTGTAGGACTAGGGTTACTTGCCACAGGAGGTGCTGTCTTCTTTGCACCATTACTGTTAAAAGGAACTAAATGGTTATTCCAAATGATGATGAACTTTGTCAAGTGGGTAGGACGCCGGTTTATTACGAAACGAGCGATCCATACGACGAATAGTGGGGTGTAAAAAATGAAATTAAAATATATCTTGGGGATAGGTTTAGGACTGATGATCATCGGTGGCTTGACGGCAGGATTAAGTTATGCCTCTGGTGCCCAAACGAGTCTGACTTGGGAAGGTGGTCCAAGAATAATAGAAATGACTCGTGAAACAAAAGATTTTTCGTCTGAAAAAATTGAAAAAATCGTTGTACGAGCAGATCACCAAAATATCATGATCCAACGAGGCGTGAACTTTGAGGTTGAAACGTCTCATGACAAAACGCAAAAACCAAAAATCAATCTGGAAGATCACACATTGGATATTTCAGCTGATGGTCAAACACCGGCAGTGATGATCAATATGACAGACACACGTTCGATGTTGAAGATCACGATCCCTAAAACCATTTTCTTAAAAGAATTAGTGATTGAAGGGAAAAACAATGAATTGTTTTTAGATGAATTCAGTAGTAAGAAAATCAACTTGAATTTAGCAAATACTTGGACGTCGATCAATGAAGTAAGTGGGGAACTTCTTACTGTTGAAAATCAAATGGGCTCACTAGATTTACAGGAGTTTTCGATAGATAAAGTCAAATTAGCTACAAGTGATGGCAGTATCATTTTTAACGATAACGAAAAATCAATCAAAGGCGAAGTCACACTTCATAATAGTAGTATTGATTTTTATAACAACCAAGAGCAAGGATTAGCTGTGACATTAGAAGGGGATTCTTATATCAACAAAAATTATGAATCTTTGACAACCAAGACGTACAATCAAGGAAACAAAGATCTCAAAGTAACTGCTCATAATAGTCAAGTGAACTTGACGAATGAAGATTATGACGAGCCTCCGATGGATGATGAAGATTACGGCGAGTATGATTAATCGTTGAACAGTCAAGACTGTCTTTTTCTAAATAACGAATAAATAGTTGAAGAAGCGTATAATTCTTTATGGAATAAGGAATTATACGCTTTTTTATTTATTTTACATGAAATATCATCGCCTATCATTCAATAATATAGTAGAATAAGGAAAGGGAAAAACGTACATATATGGGGAAAATAGGGTGAATATTGAATGAAAACAGAGGAAATCAAGCGGGAAGAATTGAAAAGTGAATTAGGGAAATTGCATCATTTTTTAACAGAACTGAGTACCAAGTATTATGATACAGACAAAGAAAGGGTAACGATCCAATATCCAAATAATTCCGAAGGTCGACAACTTGAACAAGTGTACAACGAAATGTTCAAACATCTACTGAAAGTGAAAAAAGAATTAGATTATTATTCACTGCCAATCATCGATACGGGTATTTTAAAATACGATCAAACAAGTGAGCGATTTGTCTTCAAGTCGGTTCGTGAGAATCTTGAATTATCCGCCGGTATGGACCTAGAGATCTTAGTAGAAGACTATTTTACTGAAACAAAACAGTGGGTCCGTACACGATTAGAATATTTGCCAGAAGCATCAGGTGGCGTACACGAAAACGGTTGGTATATCACGGAAGACAAAGAATTGGAACTAGAAGGAGCCATGGCAAGGATTCGTAAAAAAACAGAATAGAACCAAGAAAATTAGGAGTGAGTAAATGAAAGAAAAAAAGGCTTTCACTATCAATGGCTATATAGGGCTATTTATTATTCTTCTAATGTTTGTCGTAGGAATCTTATTATTTTTCATAGGGGTTGCTCGATTTTTAGTTGGATTTTCAATTGTTGGGATTTTCTTGTGGTTGCTCGTTTTCTTAGCAATCAGCGGACTGACAGTAGTCAGCCCCAACCAAGCAAAGGCAATCGTCTTTTTTGGGCAATACATCGGAACGATTCGTGAGAGCGGTTTTTTCTTAACGATTCCTTTTGCACAAAAAATCAACTTGTCGTTAAAAGTTCGAAACTTCAATAGTTCGCTGTTGAAGGTCAATGACTTAGATGGAAATCCAATCGAGATTTCCGCTGTCGTCGTTTTTAAAGTAGTAGATACAGCTAAGGCGCTTTTTGATGTAGCAAACTATCATCAATTTGTTGAAATCCAAAGTGAAACCGCCATTCGTCATATCGCCAGTCAATATCCATATGATACATTCAACGAGGATGATCTTACTTTACGTGGAAATACCACTGCGATTTCAGATGAATTGGCAAAGGAATTACAAGAACGTTTATCGGTGGCGGGGGTCGAAGTTTTAGAGACGAGATTGAATCACTTGGCTTATGCAACAGAAATTGCCAGCGCGATGTTACAACGGCAACAAGCCAAAGCCATTTTATCTGCCCGTCAAACCATTGTTGAAGGCGCAGTGACGATGACACAAATGGCTCTGGAACAAATCGAAGCAGGTCAGGATATCACCTTTACCGATGATCGAAAGATCCAGTTGATCAACAATCTACTTGTATCGATCATTACTGATAAAGGCACACAACCAGTGATCAATACAGGTAATAACAAAGAAAAATAGCTGAATGAGGAAAGCATTCGTCAGTGGAATGCTTTCTCCAACGAATATCGGTTTGAATCAATAAAAAGGAATTTGGAGTGGCTTACACCTCCAGATTCTTTTTTTTTATGGGACATATGACAATAATGAAAGAGTTTTGATAGTAAAAAGAAAGGAATTTTCACGGATACTTGACTATACTTAATTTATCAGAACAGGAAAGAAGGAGTCACAATGAAAAAATTATTGATTGGGTTGGGAGCATTTATCATCATCGCTTTTGGTGGCTACCGTTTAGCAGATCATTTGATCATGGGTGGTGAAAGCTACTATGTTCAAATCACAACGGATGGTGAGAAACAGGTGGATCACGCTGACGGTGGACAAGAAATCATCAGTTATCGTTATGAACTACCTGGGTTTAATAAAGAAGGTAAAGAAAAAACAATGGACTTCAATGGTTTTCAAGAACGACCATTAAGAAAAGATGCATTTTTGAAAGTGACTTGGAATAAAAATAAAGGCGTGACGTCTTATGAGGAAGTACAGGCAAAAGACATTCCATCAGCAGCACAAGAAAAATTAAGTAAAGGAACGGTCAATAATGGATAAAATCGTAGAAATCAAGAACGTAACAAAAGTTTACGGAAAAAGTAATGAGAAACAGACACAAGCATTGAACGGTATCAGTTTTAGTGTGGAAAAAGGCGAATTCATTGGTATCATGGGGGCTTCTGGATCAGGTAAATCAACCTTATTGAATATCTTATCAACATTAGATAAACCAACAAGTGGCACGATCCATATCAACCAAGCAGATGTCACGAAGTTGAAAGGAAATCAGTTAGCCGATTTTCGAGCAAAAGAAATCGGCTTTATCTTCCAAGATTTCAATCTTTTAGAGAACTTGACTGCACAAGAA
Organism: Enterococcus mundtii; assembly: GCF_013394305.1. NCBI lineage: Bacteria > Bacillati > Bacillota > Bacilli > Lactobacillales > Enterococcaceae > Enterococcus > Enterococcus mundtii. Next base: position 2,073,266 of record NZ_AP019810.1, read on the forward strand.
AATATTGCAGTTCCGCTTTCTTTACAAGGCGTGAAACCAAAAGAAATCAAGAAAAAAGTCAATGCGGTGGCTGAACGCTTATCAATCAGTCACATATTAGACAGCTACCCCGCAAAAATCTCAGGTGGACAAAAACAACGGGTAGCAGCAGCCCGGGCACTAGTTACGCAACCAACGATTCTATTAGGGGATGAACCAACTGGTGCGTTGGATTCAAAAAGTGCGAAAGACCTATTAGATACGATGGAAGAATTGAATACAAATGATAAGGTTTCGATTCTGTTGGTGACACATGATGCTTTTTCAGCAAGTTACTGTCAACGAATCTTATTTATTAAAGATGGCGTGATCCATCAGGAAGTTAAACGCGGAGAACAAAGTCGTTCAGACTTTTATCGTCAAATATTAACGATTCTAGGTAATCTAGAACAGTAAGGGGGAAACTGAACATGCTTTGGAAATTATCACTTACTGGGATCAAGAGTCGGTTAAGAGACTATATTGTTCTATTTTCCGGTTTAGTCATGGCTTCAGCCATCTTTTATATGTTCGAGTCAATGGCCAGCAACACCGATTTTTTGAACAATAATTCCACTTTAGCGATGACAGTCTTTATCTTTCGCTTTGGGTCGGTATTATTGGGGATCATCACATTTGTTTACATTCTTTATGCCAACTCATTTTTGATGACGATGCGACAAAAAGATTATGCGATGTTTATGATGCTAGGAGCAAAAGGCCGGAAAATTGCCCAAATGATTTTCTCTGAGACCTTGATAGTAGGAACAGTCGCTACTTTGGTTGGTTCAGCGCTAGGTATTGGTTTAACAAGCGTCGTCCATCGACTATTAGTTGCCCAGTTAAATATTAAAATTACTCATTTTACACCGTTCAATATGAATGGATTATTGATTACTTTGCTGTTTTTCATCGTACTATTCTTATTAGCAGCGTTTGTCAATGCATTCTCGATTGTCAAAAAACCAATTTTGACTTTACTACGTGCGGATCAAACACCTGCGCAGATGAAACAACATAAATTCTTGTTTTTCCTTGAAGTAGTTTTAGGAATCATTTTTATCGGTGTCGGTTATTATATGATGGCAAATATCGGAACCTATCAGTTGATGGGAATCGCCGTCGCGTTAGTTACAATCGTTTTAGGAACGTATTTTATTTTCCATTCGGTCATCATTTTCTTCCTTAAACTATTGAAGAAAACAGAAAATCTTTCGATGAAAAAACTGAACAACTTTACGTTATCACAGTTAAGCTTCCGTATTCGTGAATACACACAAATGCTTTCAATGGTTGCGATGTTACTCGCATTAGCTTTAGGTGCATTAACAGTCGGTCTAGGCTTTAAAAACCAGATCACTCAGTTGACGAATGAAGTATCGAATTATGATCTAGTATTGAATCAATCAGAATTGATCGATCAATCTAAAGTGGCGAAACTTTCACCAACGATCAACGCGGTCTATCAACAAAAAGAAGACGAAAAAACAGTGTACTATAACTATAGTGAGTTTGAACAAGATCCATTTTTGATTATGGAAAATCAAACACCTAACACTGGGGAAAGAAACGTCAAAACGAAAAAAGTAACCGCAGAAGAATTAGCGACAAACTTAAACTATCAAGATGAGTTGCGCTATTACGAATTGCCAGAACAACGAGAAAAAGAAATCAAATTACTGCCAGCAGAAGAATTTGCTCAATTAAATCTTCCACAAACCAGTATGCAACTGATCCAAGCAAAAGATTTCCATGAGAGTATTGAACAAATTGGTGATCTGGTAGCAGAAAACAATAAAAATAATGAATCATTAAAAGATGGAATGTTTAGTTTCACGCAAAAATATGATGCGTACCAAATGATCAATGGTATGTTCTCAGGCTTTGAATTCATGGGCTTCTTTTTAGGGATCGCCTTCTTGACAATGTTAGCAAGTTGCTTGATGTTCAAGATCCTCTCAGGTAGCAAGAGTGATGTCGTTCGTTACGAGATGCTCGGTAAGATCGGTGCTCGTCAAGCATTGTTAAAACAATCGATTCGTCGAGAAATCGGTATTCTCTTCTTAGCACCAGGGATTCTAGGAGCCATCCATGTATTATTTGGACTTCAAATGTTTACTGTTTTGATGGATGATCCATATCACAACTTATGGATACCATTTACAATATTCTTTGTTCTCTACTTTATCTACTATGTTGTAACTACTTGGCTGTACACAGGCATCGTTTTGAACAAAAAAGAATAAGTTGAGCTTGATAAAGAGCGAGAAGATGGTTTGTAGAAAAAACTCCTTCTCGCTTTTTCTGTTGCCTTCGATAAAATTTGCTTGAAGCATGATCAAATAGAGAAAAGATTACTGGATACGATGGAAGGATATCGGTTATGAGTGAACTGGCTAGATTTTTCAAAGATGGGCAACTGCAATAAATCCCTAGAAAAGAAAAAAATAAACGTTTGATCTTTGATCATCTTTATTCAAAGTTTGAATTTGATAAGGATTACTTAGAGAGGGAAGTCAACGCTATTCTAAAAAGTATTTATCTGGATCATGCGATATTACGGCACTACCTCGGCGATTACCGTTACCTTGATCGAGTAAAGGACGGTTCGATCAAAAGGCAGTGAGAGAGACAGAACCCAATACATAAAAAGCGCATCTCTTTAAAAGCCAAATTGGCACGAAAGAGATGCGTTTTTTAGGAACTTTTATTTGTTTGTTTTTGCCAAGCATCATATTTCAACAAAAAATATTCGATCACGAAAAAAAGTGTTGAAGTTGTTTCAAAAGGTGTAAGGATATCTTCTTGATCTTGTAGTTCTGGATTCAAGAAGAAAATCGTTTCATCACAAAGTTTTGAGACAGTTGAGTTCCTAAGTTTTGTGATACCAATTGTCTGGATATTTCGTTGCTTCAGTTGCTTCGCTAATTTGACGACTTCAGGAGACTCACCATTTAGCGTGATCAACAGAACTAAGTCTTCTGGCTGAATGATTTGGTAAAACTGTTTGTTGATCGAAACGGCACCGAAGTCATAGAGTATCAATCCGTTGTGTACGAAAAGCAATTTCATATAACTTGAAACTAGCGTTTGTATATCACCTGATCCATAGATGAAAATCCGATTCGCATTAGCCATCATTGTACATAGATCAGTGAAATCTTTTTTCTTGAGGTTCTCAATTGTTTGGATATGATTTTCCAAGATTTCCTCCTCAAACTCGGATAGACGCACATTTTCCTGTGTAAGTTCATTTTTTAGATGATATTTGAATTCTGAGAAACCATCAAACCCTAATTTTTGGCAAAACCGCATGATTGTTGTGCGAGAAACGTTGCATTGTTTCGCCAGTTCGTTAATAGACATTGTTAAAGAATTTTTTTTGTGATTTGTGATATAGGACCAGATAAGAAAATCATTTTCAGTCAACCTTGACTGAAACGTCGTAATTCGGTCTTGTAACATCTGTTTTCATCATTGCCAAAAATCTATAAATCGTTAGAACTCATCATTAAAGTTTTCAGAACCATGTTTCTACTACGCTTGTTTGGTCATCTGTGAATATGGATCTGACGAATAGTGGTTATTTTTTTGATGGATCGATTGAATGTTCGATTCTAATTTATAGATATTACAGGTTTTGACAAATCAGTTTCCCCCTTTTTCATTTGATATTTTTGAGAGAGTTCACGCTGTAATCGACGGAAACGTTTCTCAATCTTGTTAGTTTTATTGCTATTTTCATAGACCTTGCAAGGTGATACAACTGCTAAATCTTTGTTACCTAACTCAATAACCAATTCTTTATCAGTCAATTTTTGGTTGGTAGACTGCCTTCACTCACCCTTTGGTTTACTTGGAGGATTTTCCAATTGCGTGTGTCCTTCTTGTTCTCACCTCACTATTAAGATACGCCTTATGTACCGTTTATTTGATTAACTACTACTGGACCTCTGGTTTTATTCTCGAAGATAGGATGTGACGATTCACAAATTTTGTGACAAAAACCTTTTTCCTGTGAGGAATTTTTAAATCATCTTAAAGTGTTTCAGGAATCCATTTTAATAGTAAACTAAGAATCGGTAAAGCGCTTACTAAAAAATATGAAGGACTAAAAAACTATGATGAAAAAAATTCAAAGATTTGGTGGAGCAATGTTAGCACCTGTCATGCTATTTTCTTTTTTTGGTATCGTTATTGGTTTTTCTTTACTTCTTTCCAATCAAACGATCATGGGAGATATTGCTGCGCCTGATACACTCTGGTATAAGTTCTGGAATGTTGTAGCAGCCGGTGGCTGGACACCATTTTTTCAATTACCGCTTTTATTTGTGGTCGGATTACCAATCAGTTTAGCTAAAAAATATGCAGCTCGAGCAACGATGGAAGCATTAGTGACCTATATTGCTTTCAATTATTTCGTCAATGCAATTTTAACGTTATGGCCAAATACTTTCGCCGTGGATCTATCTCAAGGAACAGCCGTTGGTTCTGGGTTAACATCGATTGCTGGAATCATTACTTTAGATACGGGCATGATCGGAGCATTGTTGATCTCAGGTATTGTGGTTTATTTGCATAATCGCTTTTATGAAAAAGAATTACCAGAGATGTTGACGATTTTTAGTGGTTCTGTTTTCGTTACGATGATCGCTTTTTTTGTTATGATTCCTCTAGCACTTTTGATGTGTGTCGTATGGCCTATCATCCAAGAAGGAATGAGAAGCATGCAAGGATTTTTTATCAATTCAGGAAATTTTGGTGTATTCATCTATCAATTTTTACAGAAAATCCTTATTCCAACTGGCTTACATCATTTTGTGTACGCCCCATTTGCTTATGATAGTGCGGTAGTTGAAGGGGGGATGGCTGCTTATTGGGCATCAAATATCGGCGAATTCCAAACAAGTGCACTTTCGCTTAAAGAACTTTATCCTTTTGGGGGTTTTTCTTTATCGGGTATGTCAAAAGTATTTGGAACAGCCGGCTTAAGCTTAGCCATTATTCAAGCCGCTCATCCAGAGAAAAAGAAGAAAGTTATTGCATTGATCGCCCCAGCTGCATTAACTGCGATTTTGACGGGAATCACTGAACCTATTGAGTTTACGTTCTTATTTGTTGCTCCAGCTTTATGGGGTGTCCATGCGCTATTAGATGCGTCCATTGCTACGGTTTCTTACGCTTTCGGCGTCGTTGGTGATTTTGGTGGTGGATTGATCAATTGGTTAGGATTAAATTGGTTGCCTCTTTGGAATTTTCATGGTTCGACCTACCTCACCCAAATCATGATCGGACTTACATTTACTGCGATCTGGTTCTTAGTATTTACCTTCATGATCAAAAAATTCAATTTAAAAACTCCAGGACGTGAAGAGGATGTATCAGAGATACAACTTTATTCAAAAGCTGATTACGAAAACAAAAAGAAGACACAACAAGATGAACAAGAGAAAAACCTACCTAAACATGCTAGACAAGCACAAGCCTATCTAGTGTTAGTAGGTGGAAAAGAGAATGTACTGGATGTGACGAATTGTGCCACACGGTTACGACTTACCGTGAAAGATACAAGTAAAGTAGCCAGTCCTATTGATTTTCAGGAAGCTGGGGCTTCAGGACTTGTCAATCCTGGAAATGGTGGTATCCAAATCATTGTTGGGTTAACTGTTCCAAGAGTGAGAGAATCATTTGAAGAATTGATCGTAAAATAAGAGGAGGATAATTATGAATAAGAAAAAAAGTTCAATCTTGATCGCCGGTGGAGGGAGCACATATACACCTTCATTAGTGATGATGTTAATAGAAGACCGAGAACGATTTCCAGTCAGAAAAATTAAATTTTATGATAATGATGAACAAAGGCAAGCAGTTATAGCAAAAGCATGCGCGATCATCCTCGCAGAACGAGCGCCAGAAATCGAATTTGATTATTCAACAGATCCTAAAGAGGCTTTTACAGATGTTGATATCGTCATGGCACAACTAAGAGTTGGAAAATATGCCATGAGGGAACAAGATGAAAAAATTCCATTTAAGCATAATGTTGTAGGTCAAGAAACATGCGGACCAGGGGGACTTGCTTATGGGTTGCGCTCGATCGGGCCAGTCTTAGAACTAGTCGACTATATGGAAAAGTATTCACCGGATGCTTGGTTATTGAATTATTCTAATCCAGCAGCAGTGGTCGCAGAAGCAACAAGAAGGTTTCGTCCCAATTCAAAAATCATCAATATTTGTGACATGCCCGTTTGTTTAGAAGATATCATGGCTCGAGTGATTGGGCTACGGGATCGAAAAGATTTTGAAACGTCTTATTTTGGCTTGAATCACTTTGGTTGGTGGACAAGTATCAAAGACCATGACGGTAATGACTTGCTGCCGAAAATAAGCACCCATGTAAAAAAATATGGCTATACAGAACAAACACAACAAGGCCAACACAAAGAAACAAGCTGGTTGGAAACCATGTTAGCAGCCAAAGAGTTACATGAAATTGAGCCGACCTTTTTATCCAATACGTATCTAAAATATTATTTGATGGCTGATGAAACGGTTGCTCATGCCGATAAACAGTATACAAGAGCGAATGAAATCATTGATGGACGGGAGAAAATCGTTTTTGAAGAATGCCAGCGGATTATTAATAACCAAACAGCTAAAGACACGCTTTTTGTCTCTAATGAGCATGCCTCATTTATTACAGATCTAGCTTGCGCGTTGACATTCAATACAAAAGAGCGCATGATTCTGATCGTTGAGAATAATGGTGCCATCTCTAATTTCAATCACGATGCGATGGTCGAATTGCCTTGTATCGTAGGGAAAGACGGTTATGAAGTACTATCGATTGGTGAGATCCCTACTTTCCAAAAAGGTTTAATGGAACAGCAAATTGCATCTGAGAAGTTAGCAGTCGATGCTTGGGGACAAAAATCATATCAAAAATTATGGCAAGCCTTCATCATGAACAAAACGATACCTAGTGCAAAAGTAGCGAAGGAGATCCTTGATGAAATGCTTGAAGTCAATGCTCCTTATTGGCCGGAGCTTCACTAGGTATCACTTATAAAAATGAAAGGGGTCGGCTGGAGGAGATTCTTCAGCCGATCATTTTGAAAGTAGATATGGCAGTAAAGAATAAATTTCAACTCGTCTATTTTTTTCAGTATGCGTTGATGGCTACTTTGATGACACAGATCGTGCCGTTTTTGACCGAACAAGGCTATGATGCGGTCCAGAGAGGCTGGTTTTTGGCTTCTTACAGTGTGACCACGATGATCTTCCAAATCTTTATTGGCTATTATTCTGACCGAAGCAAGCAGATAAAAAAAGTTGCCATGGTAGTTTCTGTACTATTCGTATGCTTTGCAATCACTTTTTATATGTTAGGAAAAGATATCTTGCTAATGCATCTGATCGTACTGGCTATTGCAGGAGGGCTATCCAATACAGGAGCAACCGTCCTAGATAATTGGGTGTTATCAGAGTCAGAGATGCGAAACAACCTTGCGTCGATCAAAGCAATAGGTTCTTTAGGTTGGAGTGTGATGAGTGTATGTATTCCGGTATTCATTTTTAATAATAATTATCAGTGGCTGCTCGTTCCTTTTCTCTTTTTTCTAATCAGTTATTTGTACATCGCAAAAACAGTGCCTCAAACACCTCACGATACAAAGGAACCTAAAGAACAAAAAAATGAGGGATTTAATCTTTCGGATATGTATCAGCTGTGCAAGAATGGGGAGTTTTTATGTTATACGTTCCTATTTTTTCTTTTATATTTAACGATCGTCGCCAATAATACGATCGTGATTGACAAGTTACTCTTAATGGATAGTGGAAATACGTTCGTGGGATTAAAGTGGGCGATTCAAGCTTTCTGTGAAATCCCGGCGTATCTTTTATTGAATCATTCGGTGACAAAATGGAAAAATGAGCGATTGATTTTTATTTCTGGTTTCTTTTTGGTCCTGCAATTTTTGATTTATGCAACTTCACGAACGCCGTTAGTATTGCTTGCTGCCAGTTTCTTGCAGTTTTTTACTGTTCCAGCTTTTACTATCGGTAGTCGAATGATTATCAGTGAGATTACCCCTATAAATATCTTTTCTTCAGGGCAACTTCTATCTATAAGTGTTTATATGGGGCTTTCTTCCTTCATTTCTCCATTACTTGGCGGTGTCCTGGCGCAACAGTTATCATTGAACCAAGCACTTTATTTTTTTAGTCTGCTGCCAATCTTCGCTTTTATTTGTTATTACTGTTACAGGAAGTATCAAAGAAATAAATGAAAAATCTGAACAGATGTGTACAAAAAAAGTGGGGGATGCCATACTTTTTTTGTATATCAAATAAAGGAGAGGAATACTTATGGATAAAAAAGTGCAAGTCTCAGCTAAAATGACATCTAAAAATCAAATCACTGTCCCTAAGAGTGTGCGTCAAACATTAGGCTTGAAAGAGAATCAGAAAGTTATTTTTGAATTCACGCCTGAAGATGAACTTAAAGGGACTAGTGAAAAAACAATTATGGCTTATGAAGACTTTTGGAACAATGAGTTGGTTGTGATGGAAGAACATGCGAGTGATGATACAGAAATCGTTGATTTTGGAGAGGATGTAGGCGAGGAGAAAATCGAATGGTAAAACAAGGGGATATTATTTTTATAGATTTGGTTCCAACAAAAGAGAACGGACTAGCAAAAAAAAACGACCGTGTGTCATCATTAGCAATGACAACTATAACAAGATTTTCAATGCCGTTTTAGTCATGCCAATCAGTAGTGCAACAAAATATTTACAGGAAAAATATCAACGCTCAGGTGCATTTCAAACAATTTTTGATACAGCGATGTATACAATCAAAGGAACGATATTATGTCAAGATATCCGAAGCATCGATTGATCTTAACGCAGTAATCTTCAAATGGCTGATCAAATTGATCCTCAAAAGAAAGAAAGGTTATCAGAGATTGCCAAATATTTTTTCTAACCAATAATGTAACTTTCCAGCGCCCATTTAGGTGGAGTAAGATACATAAAAAGAACCAGAACTCAGAAGTATTCCATCAACTTCTGAGTTTTGGTTCTTTGATAGAGTGTCCATTTTTGCTATCTCAAGAATTGTTTCATCCGAAAGACACGATCAAGGTTCAAGCGACTAGCAAGTGGCTGATCGGTTTCTCTGACCGTTACAGAAAGTTTCTGTGGGATCTCTCTCACTGAAAAATGATGCCATAGGTCCCAGAAAGAAGCAAATCTTAATTCTGATAGATATAGAAGTGAAGGGTTTCTTTGATTGAATAACGAAATGGTCATTCTAGATGAAGTAGACGAAGAATTTCGCCAACGAGTAGGAACGACAAAGGAATCCATTCGCTCATTTGTTTCAGAATCCTGTTTTTCTTGTTCTTTTGGTTCGTCGTATTGCGTCAAGTCATAGGCTTCAATGATGGCATTCAATTTCCTAGAATATTGTCGATCTGTCGCATAGCGCCCTTCTAAATACTTCGTTGCTTCTCGGTAATCTTTAGTCTCAGATTTCCACGTTGGTTTATAAAAATCAGCATTATGAGATAAGCCGTTTTTGATCAAATCTGCGTAGTCTTTTAAGCTTTCTTTGTAAGAGGGGTATTTACGAAATGCTGCACGGATTTGATAGTTTTGCCCAGCTGCCGTTTGTTCCAATGTGTTGAAGGAAATACTACTCCCTTTATAAGCGCCCTTGATCCCAAAAAGATTATAGTTCGGTGAACGAGAAAGCAAGCTGTTGCCAGAACCACTTTCTAGAATAGCTTGTGCCATCATAACAGAAGCATAAATATTTTCTTCTTGCCCAATTTCTCGAGCATCTTCAGCGATTTTTTCAACAAACTGATCTGTTGTTTGATTTTGTGCGAAATGGAATGAATCGTTGATCCCATCTAAAATCGGTGAACTAGCTAACGAATTTGTCGCTCGTGGTAAACCAGCTATATTGACACGTAAGGCAAAGTCGGGTCTGTAATCCTTGATGGAAGTGATCCGCACATGGTCACCCGGTTGAGGGGCATGGATGTAATTCCCATTACCAATATAAATACCTACATGATGGGTAGTACCCGAAGCAGGTCCCCAAAAAACTAGATCGCCTGGTTGAGCATTCTCGACAGGGATTTGTGTACCCGCATATTGTTGTTCCCCTGTCCAACCTCCAATCGAATGGCCAGTTACTTTTTTATAAATGTAATAAGTCAAACCAGAACAATCGAAAGTCGTAGGACCTTTGGCACCCCAAACATATGGTTTTCCTAGCTGGCGATATGCTTCTTTTACAAGTGCTTGTTGGGTGCTTGTTGTGTTGGCCGGTAAAATTGCTTCGATTGGTGTTTTTACAACAAAATCAGATGATTCTGAAGCTGGGTTTTCAATTCGATCGGGCGTCTGAGGCCGATTAGTGTTTGTTGTCTGGTTTGAAGATGAGCCATTATTGTTTGTTGATCCTGTAGAACCACTTGTATTCCCATTATTATTTGAAGAACTTGGTGGTCGTGAAGGATTTGTCGTATTTCCTGTAGTTGAATTTCCGTTGTTGTTGCCATTATTTCCCGAATTGCCAGTATTGCCATTATTACCACTATCCGGAATATCTGGAGTAACTGGCGTTGGCTCAGAAGAATCCGCCGTTTCTTCTTCTGGAGAGATTGGTTCAGAAGGGGAAGTTGACGACTCAAATTTTGCGGAGATCGTTAAATCAGTCACGCCGACTGTAAAAATTTGTTTGGTATAGTCGATTTCTTGCGCACCTTCGATTTTGACAGAAACTAATTGTTCATTCGTTTCAGGTGTGATCATATATGTAACTTTGGTTCCTTCTTTTAAGTCTTTGACTTTGCCAGACTTAGAAATCTCTAGAAAATCTTCTTCTGTGTACTCTCTTGTTTTGATCTCAGATTTTTCTTTCTCTTCATCAACGATCTTCAATTTGATTTTTTCACGTAAATTCCGAGCAATCGATAGCGTCCGAGTGGCTGTTTCGGTCGATTCTTCCGTTGATTCCTCTGGATTATCGGAAGAATCTGTTGAAGAACTTGATAGCGTGGAATCATTAGTACTTGAATCGGTCGTAGCTGAAGGTGACTCCGCAACGATCGTGCTTTCGGATGTCTGTGTTCGCCTGATTGTAGCAAATGCAGGCTGTGTAGATAACAAAGTTGGAGCAATCAGCCAAGATGCTGCAAGTAGGCGTATTGCTGTTTTTTTCTTCATAACGAAATACTCCTTTTCTTTTTCCACAGTTGCACTAATAAAGTTGCATCTGTTCTGTCAGTTGCTTGATTTCGTGAATATATTCAATCATGATTCACGAATAAAAAACAAATAAACATTGGACAAAAGTATTAAGTAGCTATTCATTTCGTTTGAACATTCATTGTTTGATGTACCCTATTTCATTTGTGGGGGCACAAATTTTGGGGGAAATGAGTACACTTACTATAAGTTTACCAAAGATTTATCAATTCTTCAAAACATTTCGTTAAATAACGAACGTAAAAAAAGCCTTGGTTGCTGGCTTTTTATGGAAGAAATAAAAATATAAAATAACGCATTATTTAAAAAACCAATGATAACAGGTTCAGTCATCATTGATTCGCAACAAATATTCGTGTTATTGAGGGGCGGAGAGATCGATCGATTGAGTTGAGGAACGTTGGATCAACTCTACGGGCAATAAAAGTTCTTCCCATGATTTATCAGGGTGTTGGATGCGTTCTAAGAGTAAACGAGCAGTCGCTTTACCTAACTCTAAAATGGGTTGAGCAATGGTCGTTAATTTAGGCTTCATGTATTCACACATATCAATATTATCATAGCCAATGATGCTATAATCTTCGGGAATGAGTTTATCATGCTCCGCTAATCCGCGATATACACCAAAAGCTAGTTCGTCATTCAATGCGAAAATCGCTGTAGTAGCAGAGGAAAGTAAATCAGGAACGATTTCATAGCCCCCTTTTTTTGAAAAGTGAGTAGGGAACCAATGAATCTGTTTCTCAGAATGATCCACATGTTTACACGCTGCTAAGAAACCATCTATCCGATTTTGGACATTTTGAGGTGTCTGTTGTGGATAGACTAAAGCAACTTCCTGATGACCTAAGCCTAGTAGATGCTCACCGGCTAAGTACCCACCTTGATAATCATCTGTTAAGACCGCATCACTAGAACCTTCTGCTTTTTTCTGATCTAATACGATAAATGGTTTCCCTTGTTTCTTCAAAGAAACTTGAAGGGCTTTCGTTGAGACAGCCGAAGAGGCAATAATAAACCCGTCGACACCACGTTGCGTCAACTCAAGTAAATAATCCGTTTCTTTTTGATGATCAAAATCTGCATTGCATAGAATCGTGACAAAATTTTGTTGGTAAAGATAGTCTTCGATCCCTTGCATCAACGTATTGAAAAAAGGATTGGTGATATCAGGGACAAGAACACCGATGGTTTTTGTTTTCTTTGTGATCATTTGACGTGCAATGTAATCGGGTTGGTAACCTAATTCGTCTCTTGCTTTTACTACTTTTTTGACCGTATCTGGATGGAATTTTGCTTCATTGCCATTCAAGATCAGTGAGACAGTTGCGATGGATACGCCTGAATGTTTCGCAACGTCTTTGATCGTCACTTTTTTCTTTGCCATTGCTATACTCCTATCTCTTTCTTAGTGTCATTTTCCCATGAATACGTAAAGAAGTAAATGATGATTCTGTGATATTCGTCATCTTGCACACCCTAGAACCGAATAAAAGGTATTCCAGAAGTAAAACTTCAATAATAAAATAAGCCAAAAAAATCAAAAAATGAAAAAGCCATTTTAGCTTTTCCACTCTTATTACTCAGTACTAATCGCTTCTCTCACGACCTCTTGTAAACGGTGTTCAAGGCGCAACACTTCGGACATAAGACAAAAAATAAAAAATGAAAGAACCATTTTCTATTTTTCTTTCTTATACCTCTGTGCTGAACGCGCCTTTCACGACCTCTTGTAAACGGTGTTCAAGGAACAGCACTTCGGACATAAGACAAAAAATAAAAAATGAAAGAACCATTTTCTATTTTTCTTTCTTATGCCACTGTGCTGAACGTGCCTTTCACGACCTCTTTTGAAAAGGTTTTTTTCACAACCTTTCATTTCAGTGTTAAAATATAAGAGATTTACCAAATAGATAAATAAACGGGAGAATGAAGGTGGAAGTTTTATGAAATATGTAGAAGTAAAAAATGAATTTAAGCGTTACCAGATGGGCGAAACAACGATTACAGCGAATGACGATATTTCATTCTCCATTGAAAAAGGAGAATTAGTGATTATTCTTGGGCCTAGTGGAGCAGGGAAATCAACGGTATTGAATATTTTAGGTGGGATGGATACACCGGATGAGGGACAGATCATTATTGATGAAACAGATATTGCTCAATTCAATGACAAACAATTAACGGCTTATCGCCGGACAGATGTTGGCTTTGTTTTTCAATTTTATAATCTTGTTCCTAACTTAACTGCAAAAGAAAATGTTGAATTGGCAACAGAAGTTTCGCCAAATGCGTTAGATCCTGTAGAAGTTTTGACACAAGTTGGGCTTGCGCACCGGTTGAATAATTTCCCATCACAATTATCAGGGGGCGAACAACAACGTGTGTCGATTGCACGAGCGCTTGCGAAAAACCCAAAATTATTACTTTGTGATGAACCAACTGGCGCATTGGATTTTGAAACAGGAAAACAAGTATTGAAATTGTTGCAAAATGCTAGTCGTGAACATGGCAATACCGTTTTGATCATTACACATAACTCGGCTTTAGCACCAATCGCTGACCGAGTAATCCATATCAACGATGCAAAAGTCCGTGCAGTCGAATTGAATGAACAGCCTTCATCTATCGATGAACTTGTTTGGTAAGGAGGTTTGCCATGAAAAATAGAACTTACCTCAAAGCAGGATTTCGTGAAATACGCCAATCAAAAGGCCGCTTTATCGCGATTATATTGATCATTTTACTCGGCACGCTCTTATATGTAGGCGTCAAGACAGCTGGTCCTGTGATGCAAAAAACGATGGATGAATATGTCAGGGCAGGTAAACTCTCTGATCTACAGATCGTTTCGACAGCAGGATTGACGAAAGAAGATGTTGCAGAAGCAGAAAAACTCTCAGATGTAACCGTTGAAACGGGCAAACAACTATATTACGCGAATGCCAATAAAAATGAAGTTGTCCAAGTATTCTCTTACGCTCCAGATATGAAACAAAATCAGTTGACGGTGATCGATGGTCGCTTGCCACAATCGGATGATGAACTTGTACTAGATGAGAAGGCAAAAAATCAAGGATACAGCATCGGTGACACCTACACGATTGAATCAGATGACTTGAAAGAGACGGCGTACAAGATTACAGGTTTTGTCCGCTCGCCGTTATTCATCAATAATTTAGAACGAGGTTTTGCAAATGTAGGGAACGGGAGTATTGATTACTTTGCCTATGTCCCACAAGATAATTTTAAAACAGATATCCAATCCGTATTATATCTCGACTTTGCAAATGTCGACGATTTAAATACGTACAGTGAAGAATACCAAGAAGAGATGGAAAAAAACATCGAAAAGCTGGAAGGGTTGTTTGAAGAGCGACCGCAGCAACGTTTAGAACAGCTGAAGCAAGAGGGCAAGGATGCTTTAGCCCCTGCAAAACAAGAAATCGCAGCCGGAAAATCACAAGTGGCTGATGCGAAAAGTCAATTAGAAGCAGCGAGAACGCAGATTGATCAACAACGTCAAGTCTTGGAGCAGTTACCTGAACCGCAGCGAACACCGGCATTGAGTGCTTTAGCGGAACAAGAAAGTCAATTATCAGAACAAGAAGCACAATTGACAACAAAAGAAGCGGAGCTAACAGAGGCCGAAGCGTCTATTGCGGAGAATGAAGAAAAAATCAATGAATTAGCCAAGCCAACTTATCTTTTCCAAGAACGATCGGAAAATGTCGGCTTTCAGGAATTTGGCGATCTAGCTGAACGCATCGCAGCCATCGCAAATGTCTTTCCAGTCTTTTTCTTCTTTATTGCAGCATTGATCACTTTTACCACGATGACACGGATGGTAGAAGAAAATAGACGAGAAATCGGTACATTGAAAGCCTTAGGATACAGTAAATTGGAGATTGCCAAAAAATATGCCATTTATGCTTGTCTCGCTTCAGGTATCGGAATCATTTTAGGAACGATATTAGGAACCAATCTTTTGCCACGGATCATTTTTGAGCTTTCAAACGAACGTTATGATATTGGCAGTGCGGTGATTTTCTATGATTGGCCACCAATCATCCAAGCAGCTATTGCGTTCTTCATTGCTGCTTTTGGTGCAGCGATGTTAGTTCTATTCAAAGATCTACGCGAACGACCAGCTGCTTTGTTACAGCCTAAAGCACCGAAACCAGGGAAAAGAATTCTTTTAGAATACATTACTCCTCTTTGGTCACGTTTAAGCTTCAACCAAAAAATCAGTTATCGTAATCTTTTCCGTTATAAATCACGGATGTTCATGGCAATCATCGGAATTGCCGGTTGTGCAGGATTGATGGTCGCAGGAGTTGGGCTAAAGGATTCGCTTAGCTCGGTTTCTGCCAAACAGTTTGGACCAATCATTGATTATCAAGCGATCGTAACGACCAATCAAACTGATGAAACGAGTCAAAAAGAAATTAATGATGCAATGGATGATCAAGCGAAGATCACTGATCGTTTAGCGGTTGATTCGCAAACGATTGAACTACGTAAAAAAGGCCAAGCATCACAAAGTTTGACATTGATGGTACCAGAAAATGAACAAGCATTAGAAACGTTCATCCATCTGAAAACAACGGACGATCAATCGGTAGAACTACCAGATCATGGGCTTGCGATTACACGTAAAGCGGCCGAATTATTCGATTTATCTGTCGGTGATACGGTGGAAATGTATGATGACGATCAACAAAAATTACATGGAACGGTGGCAGTCATTTTGCAAAATTATTTGGGTAATTTTGTCTATATGAGTCCAACGTACTATGAAGAGATTTCTGGACAGCCAATGACAACCAATGCGTATCTACTCAAAACAGAAAAGATGTCGAAAGAAGAAGAGGATACACTCTCAGAAGAATTATTGAAAACGGGGGCGGTTACTAATACCTCTTTTATTTCGACACAGATCAAGAACCAAGAAGAATCTCTTTCAAATTTAGATGCAGTGGTCATCATTTTCGTCGTTCTATCTGGTTTATTGGCGTTTATCGTTTTATACAATTTAACGAATATCAATATCTCTGAACGAGTACGTGAACTTTCTACGATCAAAGTATTAGGCTTTTTTGATAAAGAAGTCACGATGTACATCGTTCGAGAAAATATCATCTTTACTTTATTAGGGATTTTTGGAGGATTTGGGATCGGTTATGTGCTGACCGACTTTATCTTACGCCAAGCTTCAATGGAATCAGTGATTTTCCCGTTAGTTATTACCTGGGTTGCTTATACACTATCCGCTGCTTTGACGATTCTATTCACGGTGATCGTGATGATCGTCACTCATTTCAAATTGAAGCATATTGATATGATCGATGCATTGAAATCAAATGAATAACGAGTGGGGGGACTAAGATGAGTATTACTGTGAATATCCTATATAGCGGTAAAGAAGGCAATGCAAAAGCATTTGCCCAAGAAATGACAGAGCGAGGAATCGTCGAACGCATTCGTGCGCAAGAAGGAAATGAACGTTATGAGTATTTTATTCCTTTAGAAGATGCTGAATCGATCTTATTGGTGGATCGCTGGACAAATCAAGAAGCAATCGATCGTCACCACAAATCAGAGATGATGGTGGAGATTGCTGAATTACGAAAAAAATATCAGTTGAAGATGAAGGTCCAACGTTTCATCGATGAACCAACAGAATAGATCAAACGATAGTTCTGATCCGTTTATTGCTTATTCTTGAAAAAGAAGATCGCAATAAACGGTTTTTTTGTTGAAAAATAGAGGAGAATAGATAAAGAGAGCCTCGGGGCAAAGCAAAAAAAGGATAAACGGTAAATTTCCCCGTTTATCCCTAGGATTATTCAGTTGGATGAGTTGAATTAGCTGTATCAGTAGTGTTCTTAAAGCGAATAAAGCTACGGATCATCTCCCGAATGATCGTATACGTCGGCAATACGAGGATCATTCCTAATAAGCCAAACAAGTTCCCAGCGACAAGTAAAAGAAAAACAGTCGCAATTGGATGGATATGAATCATCTTATTCATCACTAGCGGAGACACCAAGTAAGATTCACCAAATTGAATCAAGGTGATGAAAGCTACTAAGAGTAAGGCTGTTTTAACGTCTTGACTTAATGCGTACAGTAAAGCCGGTGCAGCACCAATAAACGGACCAAAATAAGGAATGATATCCATCAATCCACAAATCAAGGCAAGTAATAACGCATTTGGCAAGCCTAATACTTTAAAAACAAGATAACTCCCCACACCTACATACGTGCAGACTAAAAGCTTGCCACTAATATAGGTCGAAGCTGCTAAATGGAAATCATGGCACCAATCTCTGACTAACTGATGGAATTTCTTAGGCGTGTAGCGTGTCAATATAGCTGGAATCCTGTCGCCATCTTTGAACATATAAATCAGTAAGAGTGGAATCGTAAAGAGAATGATCGCAGAGCGCGAAACGATTTCGAATACATTGACTAAACTTGAAGTGGCACCTGAAACAAATTGTAAAACAAAACGTGTCAATTGGTTCAATTCCAGTGTATCAATAAATGGGAGCAAGCGTTCTTCTAATAAGGAACCATCTAGATTCTCTGCCAAAACATAAAGAATTTGAGGAACCTGACCGATAAATTTACTGATTTCCAAAATAATGATCGGTAAAATCACTTGTACGGTCAAATACACAGTTAACAAAATCAGTAGCATCATCAGTGTGACCGCAAGCGTTCTTGATTTTATATATTTGAGGAGTTGATTGTATATTGGAAGAAAAATATAAAATACGAAAACTGAAATCAAGATTGGCAAGAAGATACTTGCCATGATCGCTTCGAGTGGCCTGAAAATAAAAGTGATCTTAGAAAAAATAAAAATAGTGATTCCTGTCAAGCTAAGTAAAACAAGTGTTGCAAATAATTTGGAACGTTTTAAAAAAGTCATAGTAGAGATCCTCCGCTTTTTGGCTTTTTATCGTTTAGGGTATGTATGAAAAAAGCATGTTACTTGAAGACTGTTCAATCGATTTTAGATGCTACAAGCTGATTTATATCACGACCCTATACTTAAATATAACATAACTAAAAGAATTTATTTTCTTGAAAAAGGAATTTGTAAAAAAATAAATAGTTAAATGAATTGAGCGCGGCGTGAATGATCGATTTAACGTAAAATATTTGCTGGGAAAATGATGGCACACATTTCCTAGCGTCATTGATTTACAAACGCTTACGTTTCATATATAATTGGATTATCAACTTGTATATATAAGTTAAAAAACAGCTGGAGGTACAGGATTATGGCGTTTACAGAAAAAGTGATTTATCAGATTTATCCCAAGTCATATCGTGACACGAATGGTGATGGGATTGGTGATTTACCAGGAGTCAAAGAAAAATTACCTTATTTAAATGAATTGGGCATTGACATGATTTGGTTGAACCCCTTTTACCCAAGCCCGCAAAAAGACAATGGGTATGATATCTCTGATTATCAAGCAATCGATCCATTATTCGGTACGATGGCTGATTTTGAAGAGCTAGTCGCTGAAGCAAAAAAATATCAGATCGACATCATGCTAGATATGGTATTGAACCATGTCTCTATTGAACATGAATGGTTCCAAAAAGCATTAGCTGGAGATAAGTATTATCAAGATTTCTTTATTTTAAGAGATGAACCAACAGATTGGGTATCAAAATTCGGTGGGAACGCTTGGGCGCCATTCGGCGAAACAGGGAAGTACTATTTACACTTGTATGATAAAACGCAAGCTGATTTGAATTGGCGTAATGAAGCAGTCCAACAAGAATTATTCAAAGTTGTTCGTTTTTGGATGGATAAAGGTGTCAAAGGGTTCCGTTTTGATGTAATCAACGTGATCGGAAAAGACGAGGAACTAAAAAACAACGCGGAAAATGAAGGGAAAGCCGAGTACACAGATAAACCAATTACTCATACGTATTTACAACGCTTAAATAAAGAAACGTTTGGCCAAGACCCTGAAATCATAACGGTAGGAGAAATGAGTTCAACGACTATCGAAAACTGTCTTTTATATACGTCACCTGAACGAAATGAATTGTCAATGGTATTTAATTTCCACCATTTGAAAGTCGATTATGAAAATGGCAATAAATGGACAACTCCGCCATTTGATTTTGAAGAGTTAAAGCGTTTGTTCCATACTTGGGGAGAAGAAATGAGCGCAGGAAATGGCTGGAATGCACTATTTTTGAATAACCATGACCAACCACGTGCCTTAAATCGTTTTGTCGATGTCGAACAGTACCGTAAACAAGGGGCAGAGATGTTGGCCACGATGATCCATTTAAATCGAGGTACTCCGTATATCTATATGGGAGAAGAAATCGGGATGATCGATCCTGACTTCGATTCGATTTCTGACTACCGGGACATTGAAAGCTTAAACGCATATAACCTGTTACAAGAACAAGGATTCACGCCAGAAGAAGCCTTTCGACGAATTAAAGCAAAGTCACGAGATAACTCACGCACACCGATGCAGTGGACAGATGAACCACAAGCTGGCTTCACGTCAGGGACACCTTGGTTACCTTTAGCATCGAAGCACCAAACAATTAATGTAGCAAACGAGCAAAAGCAAGAACAGTCGATTTTTGCCTATTACCAAAGACTGATCCAACTAAGAAAAACATATCCAGTGATTGCTAATGGTGACTACAAAGCCTATGCACCTGAGCATCCACAAGTCTATGGTTATCTTAGACAAACCGATCATCAAAAATTATTAGTTCTGACCAATTTTTACGCGAAAGAAACGTCGGTGGAATTACCGGAAGAATTTGTAGGTGCGGAAGTATTGATCAGTAACTACCCAACGACAGTTGAAAAAGAAATGAAGTTACAGCCTTATCAAGCAGTCGCACTATTAGTGCAAGGAAAGTAGAGACTGTGACAAACGAATAGTTTGAAAAATAAGCAGCAAAAGCATGAATAGCTTTTGCTGCTTATTTATGGGATTTGCTTATCTCTGAAATGTTGCTCGATGAATACCGTATAGTTTTTTTAAGATAGGAGTGGACTCATGTCTCACGCCTATCCTTTTTTGTTACTTAAAGTAATCCTTCTCTGAAAAATCAGCTTTTTGATAAACTCCTTGATCCCCATAAAACTTATTGTAACGCTGTTTGAATTTTCTAAAGAGAAAAACAACGAGTAGTTTGATCAATGTATAGATCGGAATACCAAAAATGACGCCCATGATTCCTAGAAGATCTCCCATGACTAATAAGACAATCAAAATCGTGATGGGGTGGATCTGTAACCGATCACCCATCACACGAGGGACCACAAGATCTCCGTGAAGCAACTGGACAACGAACCAGACGATCACAAATTTTACAGCCATGAAAGTCGAATCTTGAAAAGCAATGAATAGTCCCGGAAAGAAAGCGATGAATGGACCGATATAAGGAATAATACATAATAAACCAGCAGCGATAGCCAGAATACTTGCAAATTCTAAGCCAATCAATAAGAAAGTTACCCAGTAAACGGCGCCTAGAATGAAAGAAGCGATGATTTGTCCTTTTAAGAAAGCACCTAATTGTTGGTTCGCAATTTTAGTCAAAGTCCGAAAATCTGTGCGAAATTTTGGTGGAACGATACCTAAGACCGATTGATAAAAATTGTGCGGATCTTTTAAAAGGAAAAAGGCAATGATCGGACCAGTAAATAAAGTGATAAAGGTCGTTGTGACCGCTGAGAATAGATTTCCTAGACTTTCAGCACCGCTCTGCCAATAGTTACCGATGAATGAAGTAAAGTTATCGGTGAAATCATCAATCGATGCAAAGAATTGATTGAACGAGTCAGAAAATGGTGTCTGTGCTAAAAAGTCCTTCAACGTTTGTTGGAAATCTTGGAATAGGTCAGGTAGTTGTTGAATCAATGTGGTTGCTTGCTGTTCTAAAAACGGAAATAGCCAGACACCTCCTAAGCCAATCAGCAATAAAATAATAACAAAAACTAAAATGACTGACAGATTACGTGAGAGTTTCTTGCTGAGACGTTTGATCAAAGGTTCTAATAAATAATATAAGACCAAAGCAAAAAGGACTGGTGGTAAAGTCGTGATAAAAATGACAACCAGTGGTTTGAATATAAAAGCAATCTTTTGGAAAAAGTAAATGACCAACGCGATCATCACAAGTAGTCCTAGAACGTAATACGAAGTTTTCCCTCCTAAAAAACGAATCAGTCGGGAAGATTCTTTCGGTTTTTTTTCCACGATAGTTCTCCTTTCTCTTGAAATAAGTAGTTGATTTTTGGGTTGGGCTATTCTCACGAAGCAACTATTGAGATCGAATGAAGCCTTTTTAATAGTCAGCCAAACGGTGAAAAATATGAGAAGCTATTTTCTCAAATTCTGTCTTACTACTTGGAGCTGAACATCTTTCTCACAACCTAATAAACGGTGTTCGAAAAGCTGACCTTCAACAGTAAGATGAAAAATCAAAAAATATGGAAAGCTATTTTCTGATTTTCCATCTTACTGCTCAGGTCAAAACGCTTCTTACACAACCTTGTCCTACTCCAAGTTATTATAATCTGAAACGGGTATAAAAAGAAAATGATACAGTTGAAAAATCAATCGAATTTCGATAATAAAATAAATTTAGTAATAATGCTTGACGGTTGGTTTGATTCTATGCTAAATTAATTCCTGTTGCTAAAACGTAACTATTACGATTTGCATTTATTAATCGTAATCAAATAGAGAAAGAAGATGAGAAGGAGCGAATAAAATGAAACGTTGGATCAAGGTGGTAGGAGGATTACTGTTGACAGGGATCCTTGCAAGTTGTGGCACAGGAGATACTGCAACAAATACAAATGCACAAAATGATGAAAACTTGAATGTAATGACGACATTTTATCCAATGTACGAATTTACGAAGCAAGTAGTTGGTGAGGAGGGAAATGTTGAATTATTGATTCCAGCTGGAACAGATTCACATGACTACGAACCTTCTGCAAGAGATATGGCAAAAATCCAAAATGCTGATGTTTTTGTTTATAATGATGAAAATATGGAAACTTGGGTTCCAGCAATTGAACATACTTTAAAAGAGGGCGATGTACTTCCAATCAAAGCAACAGAAGGAATGTTGTTATTGCCTGGGGATGGTCATTGCCATCACCACGATCATGACGATGAAGACCACGATCATGAAGACCATGATCACGATGATCATGCGGATGACCACGACCATGATCACGATCACGGAGACAACGGTCATTCACATGAATTAGATCCACATGTTTGGTTAGCTCCTAATCTAGCGATGAAGCAAGTAGAAACGATTCGTGACCAATTGATTGAGGCATATCCTGAAAAAGAAGAAGCATTCACTGAAAATGCTGCCTCTTATTTAGAAGAATTAGAAACGCTACACAACACTTTTAAAGAAACATTAGGTCAAGCAAAACAAAAATCATTTGTGACCCAACACGCTGCGTTCAATTATTTAGCTCTAGAATATGGTCTTAATCAAGTACCAATTGCCGGTCTTTCTTCAAGTGAAGAACCTTCTGCTGCAAGAATTGCCGAGTTAAAAGAATTTGTTGAAGACCATGGGATTGAATATATCTATTTTGAAGAGAATGCCAAAGACAGTATCGCTCGTACTTTAGCTACTGAAGCAGGCATATCGTTAGCAGTATTGAATCCTTTAGAAGGATTGACAAAAGAGCAAATGGATAACGGTGAAACGTACATTTCAATCATGGAAGCAAACTTAAAAGCGCTCCAAAAAACTACGGATACTGAAAATCCATTAGAAGATACATTGAAACCTGAAAAAGAAAAAACAGTTTATAATGGTTATTTTGAAGATTCAGAGGTCCAAGATCGCCCGTTATCAGATTGGAATGGTATCTGGCAAACTGTCGATACGTATATGGCAGATGGAACGTTTGATCAAGTATTTGAATATAAAGCCAAAACAAATCCAGATATGACAGCTGAAGAGTATCGTGAATACTATGAAATAGGCTACAAAACAGATGTCGAAAAAATTGAGATCAAAGATGATACGATGATCTTTACTTTCAAGGATGGCGAAGTTAAAGAATCGAAATACCGTTATGCTGGTAAAGAAATCTTGAACTATTCAGCAGGTAATCGCGGTGTCCGTTTCTTGTTTGAAGCAGAAGATCCTGATTCTGGTGCGTTCAAGTATGTACAATTCAGTGACCACTCGATTGCGCCTACCAAATCAGACCATTTCCATATCTATCTAGGAAATGAAAGCCAAGAAGCTTTACTAGAAGAAATGGACAATTGGCCAACTTTCTATCCGGAAGAAATGACTGGAAAAGAAATCGCGCAAGAAATGATCGCGCATTAAACGATACTAAAAAACGAAGAATGAATGGAAAAGAGGATTTTACGACTTTTTCATTCATTCTTCGTTTCTTTATTAAAAAGAAATTATTTATTTTATTGTCTTTCAAGAAATCAACTTCTTTAGCCCACGAATCGAAACAGGGATCACTTCCCCGTTGGATAGAGTCACTTCTCGTGTTTTCTTATTGATTGTTTGGACATTTTGGGTATTGATGACATAAGATTTGTGACAGCGGATAAAGTGTTGACTTTTCTTTTCGATATCTTTTATCTTCTCGTAAAACTGCATTTGGGCATGTGTCAAATGGACCTCCAGTTTATGAGGAGTACCTTGAGCAGTAGAAAAGTATTGGATATCTCGAATAGGTAAAAATTTGATTTCATCATTGAATTCAATTCTAAAAATATCCTTTTGTAATGGCGCAGTTTGGAAATCTTCGAATATTTTACTTAAGATACGTTCAACATTTTCTTTAAGATCAAAAATATCTTCTTTGATGATATAATCAGTCGGCTCAATGTTGCTTTTCAAAATCGTCATGGAAAGATCGGTGTGTGAAGTAACATAAATGATTTTTCCAAGCGAGTCCAAGTCACGTACTCGTTTTCCAATGGCAATGCCATCTAATTCACTGTCTTTCAGTTCGATATCCAAAAAATAAATACCAAAAGAAGACGTACGTATCCTTGCTGCATTGAGGAGTTCAATAGGATCAGAAGTTGCAATATGGACATAACTATCCAAATTTTCAATCATGATCCGATTCTTGATTACTGTAGAGATGACTTCCAGTTGTTTCGGATCGTCTTCACAAATGTAAATGGGAATCATAAAATTACTCCTTTAATTGTATATGGATTGTTTGTGAAAATCGCTGATTCTCAATCGATGTTTCAAGAAAAAGATAAGGATTCGTTTTTGTTAACTCATCAAGAATAAATAAACCTAATCCTTCATTTTTGGGATTTGTTTTCGTCGAGAAGCCTTTTTGTTTTAACTTACTCAATGGAAACGTATTCGTAGTAGTGTTGATGACACGTATCATCAACGACTGTTTTTTCTTGATGATCAGTACTTCGATTTTTTTCTTTTTGGTTACTGTTGCACCTTCGATTGCATTATCAAGAATAATACCAAGCATTCTTACCAAATTGATCGTATATTTTTTACCAATGACGATTTCATCTGGAACGGTCAATTGGACAGAGATACCTTTTTCTTGTGCCATCATTAATTTTAAAGAGAATAGACTTCTTATTTCAGGTACCTTCATTTTGTCTAGTAAGCTAAGATTTGCTGGGAAGAGATTCATCATTTCACGTGTAGGTAAAATCGTTTGGTTATAATATTTTTGTAAGCCCTCAAGATCGCCTTCAGAAATATAACTATTCAAAGAAAACAACAGATTTTGATAATCGTGTTTAAACTCTCTAAGCTCTTGATAATTTTTTTCTAGATCTCTAATGTAATCTTGCTGCAATTGGATGCGTTGTTCCAATAATTGATCTGCCATCTTTTTATTTGATATTTTCCAATAGTAAATCAAGATAATTAGGCCGACACACAGATAAAGGATAAAAAAGCTCGTATTTAATGCTAGTACTTTTGGCGTTTCACCAGAAAATCGTGTATAAAAAATAATGATATAGTAGGTAAGTAAAACCAATGAACCGATTGTACCAATCATTCGACGGTCAACACTAGCGGACCAATTATCTAAAAACTTTTTGAATCCATACGCAAATAATAAAGATAAAATCGCTGATACAGTTATATGGAAATATTGTAATGCATCTCCAGGTTCAATGACAGCAGATTCCAATACTAAAAAATCCGCAACGCTCGTCAAATGATCGCCTAAAATGGAAGCTAATAATCCCAAAGGTAATGCGTAGATCATATGTTGGCGCGAGGATGAAAAGAAAAAGAAA
This sequence comes from Enterococcus mundtii, assembly GCF_013394305.1. NCBI lineage: Bacteria > Bacillati > Bacillota > Bacilli > Lactobacillales > Enterococcaceae > Enterococcus > Enterococcus mundtii. The sequence continues at coordinate 2,098,897 of NZ_AP019810.1, forward strand.
AGTAGACTCAACATGGCAATTGCGACAAGTGCAGAAAAAATACCTAAAATCGGGTAAAGTATTCCCAACAGGGCTGCTGCCAAGAGACTAAACGTAGAAAATAGGTATTTATTTTTAATTTGGGAATTGATGATTAAGATAGAACTTGTGTAAATCAGATATTGCAAGGCTATGGACCACAAAAACATAAAGCACAGCTCCCATTGCGTTTTCCCAAATTATAGCATATTTATATTATTATTTTTTTAATTTTTCAGGTATTTTAAATTCTGAGCTCATACCGAAGCAGCAGCCAGATACAAAGAAATCAGAAAGGTTAGTTAATTGTTTAACGATTGTTTTTTTCATAAAAAATTCCTCCAATATTCATCATGTAATTTGTAACTGGAAGCAACGTAGCTATTTCTAAAATAATCCCAAGTAGTAAATAGGTAGAAAAGTAAGAAGCAGAGAAAAATAATGTGAGTACTGCAAATAAAAGATACATGAAAATTGCTTTTTTTAGTAGGGGTGGGCGTTTCTCTGGTGCAATTGGGTTAAGGGCTGTGCCTCTTGATCCATAGCGAAGCAAAAGGAAAAAACAAACAATTAACAAAAGGACCATCATAGGGAAAGAGAAAGTCAATTGATAATGTTTCATTACTAAGGGAACCCCCCACAAATAAAGCAAAGTCCAAAGTAAGCAAACAAATTCAGAATCGGAATGGAGACCGTAAGCATATCTGCGAATACAGATATATGAAAGGAAAGTCATTCCTGTTTCTACCCACGTGCCTGTCAATAAAGAAAATACAAAAACGACAGCAAGTTTTCCAAGATTGTTCAGCAAAACTTCCAGAGCAAACTTCACTTGGATGTAAGTCATATCTTCTTCATCTTGTTTTCCGTTGAATAATATTGCCAATATTCGATTTACCACTTTATTTTTCATCTCTATACGTACCTCCGAATACTATAATAAGCGAAAAGACATAAAAAAAGTTTTTCGATTCATAAAAGGACGTTTTGACATCAAAATCGTTAACTAAGTGAATTTTGTAACATATTTGTTATACAAGAATGAAAAGCTTTTTCTTATGTAAAAAATAAAAGACATGTTTATCTCTAAATAATTAAAAAATTTCCTGTAAAACTATCAAATCATCTTTAAATTTTCAACTAAACGTACGATTATACCAAAAAAGAGTGAGATTATTTAACAGTTTTGATGCCAAAAGAACTTTTTATGATATTTCTGTGTTATGTTTAAAAATTTATGTTAAAAATTAGTAAAGGTTGCGAAGATAAATGTAAGTGACACGTTCTTATATTTTTGTTTTACCAACTTCTTAATAGAAGGCAGCAACTCCCCTTCCCCTTTTGTTGTTGCCTTCTGATATCAACAACAAGGTAGTTTCTATGTTAAAATGCAAGCCTTTAAGAAGGTGGGTTTGTCAATAAAGGTAACAGATTCGAAATTTTATCAAAAGAAGTTGTGCCGTATGCACAACATAATGGAGGAAATAGCATGGAAAATGAAAATCTATTTGAAGTCGGTAAAACGTACGCATTTGTATCAGATTTATTTTGTTCTCCAATTGAAGCAGAAATTGAAAAAATCTATGAGAATAGTTTGATGGTTCGTGTTCTCAATTGCGCAGATGAAGACAATGAAACTGCACACAATTTACACTGGCAATTAGTCGTTCGTAAGTCAAGTGCAGTGAAAGAGTACAGCTACTAATAGTAACTGTTCATGAATGAAAAATAGTATTTTGATAAATAGCCAGTCAAATCTTGAATGATGGAAAATCATTTTTGGATTTGACTGGCTATTTTTCCTTTGAAAGGTAAAGGAAAAGTGGGTTTTGCTTTTTTGGGGTTCTCATGTAGTTTTAGGAACTCATCAAATACATCAGTTGATAGTAGAGTTTCTTTTATTTCTTCCTAAGACCACGATCGTAAAAGGGTGAAGCCCCATTTTATTTTTTGTAAAGGTCTGGTAGTATAAAGAAAATAAATGGAGTAGAAAATAAATAAAAGAAAGATGGGGAAGATGATCAATCAAGAAAATGAGAAAGAAATTCTTCGATTGCAAAGAGAAATCAGCCATTGGGAAAGAAAATATAAAAAGCTCCAACAAATTTTTCGAATGCAAGAAGAAATAATTGCTAGTTATGAAGCTGCATATGGGGAAGCACCAGGGTTGGTAGAAGAACAACATGAGGAAGAACAGCCAAATGAATCATTTTTTGAACATATTGAGAAGCGTTCTTATAATCGATTCAATAATGAACAAAAAGCAGCAATCACTTATGATATGAGCAAACACTTACGAATCATTGCAGGTGCAGGAAGTGGAAAAACACAAACGATATGTGCGAAAGCTGTATATCTGATGAATGAAGAACAAGTAGAAGAGCAAAGGATCTTAATGATTACCTTTACTCGAAATGCTGCCAATGAATTGAAAAAACGGGTGGATAATTTTAGTCAAAGAAAAACGAATGTAACGATCGGAACTTTTCATAGTATTTTTTATCGTCTGTACAGTGATATCAAACGGCAGTTTCCGGATCTTTCTGCCGAAGGGATTCAAGGTGAGTTTTCTAAAGACACACCATATAAAGTAAATCTTTTACTGCAGAAACTAATAAAAAAATATCAACTATATTCTTTCGATCAGTATGGTGAGAAAACGATTGCTAACCGATTGGATTATTGGCAAAACATGAATCTCTCCCAACAGGAGATCATCCAATTGATCAAAAAGAGATTTGATTCCATTGAAAAAGACCCACGTCAACCTATCTCTGAGCGTATGGATCAATTAATGACTGAACTATATGAAGAAAAACAAAAGCAACGACTTTTTGAATTCAATGATGTTCTACAAAATTTGAAAAATGCCCTCTCTCATGTAAATGTCAGAAGATATGTAGGTCAAAAATACGATTACTTGTTTATCGACGAGTTTCAAGACACGAATCCTTTGCAATGGGCAATCGTTCAGTTGATTACGAAAGACTCGCCAATCAAGTTGATCATCGTTGGAGATGATGATCAAAGTATCTATGGCTTTAGAGGATCAGAACCTGATTATATCAAACAGTTTGAAAAAGAATATCCAACAAAAACACTCTTTCTATTGACCAATTATCGTTCGCGAGCGTCGATCGTTCAAGGAGCTAATCGATTGATCACGTACAATAAAGAGGATCGCATACCTAAAGCGATGGTACCAGCACAAAAGGAACCAGGCGTATTACAGGCATTATCATTTAAAACGGTACAAGAGGAAAGTGACTGGTTGATTCAGCAAGTATATGCTTTTATAGAAGACAAAGGAAAATACAAAGAATCTATTATTTTATATCGCTCATTATCACAAACACAAGCATTGGTGCAACGTTTGATCCAAACAGATATTCCATTTGTACTAGAAGCAGATACCCAATATGCGGGAATCTATGGAATTAAGCTTTTTTATCAATTTTATCAAAAGTTTATCGGTTGGTATGATGCGGCAACACCGATAAAAGTGCAAGCACACCAGCAGTTGTTACGACAGTTGATGATTAATTGTTATCTGAAAACAAATGAATGTGACCAATTTTTCTCTAATAAAAACAGTGACCAAGATATTGTCGCTTATATTTTAAAACGGCGGCCTAATTTAGAAGCTAGAGAAAAAGAACTAAAGACATTTGTAAGCGCGCTAGAAACATTTGATCAACCAACGAAGCGGTCATGTGTTTCACTGATTGAGGCCTATTGTCGGTTGCCAAGACCGAATAAAGAAATCGAGCAAGGTGACAAAGAATGGTTGCTGGAGACTGTCAGACAATATCCAACGATCCCGCAATTGAAAAAATTGTATCTTGAGATCCAAGGAATTGCAGCAGAACTGAAAACAAGGTTGATTGCTTATCGTAAGGGGAAACTAGATGCCTTATGTATCCAGAGTATTCATAAAAGCAAAGGTTTAAGTTATCGTAACGTCTTTTTAATCGGTTGTAATGAAGGGATGATTCCTTACAATGGTGCGGTAGCAAAAGACAAAAGACTGAAAAGTGAGTTGAAAATCGAACCATTAACGACGATTGAGGAAGAGAGACGTCTTTTTTATGTCGCAATGACTAGAGCAAGGAATCGTCTTTATTTATGTGTACCTGAGTTTAAAGGGAAAAGAAAATTAAAACCTTCACGTTTTATTAAAGAAACAGGTTGTAAAGGTAAAAAAATCAAATAAATGACGAAAAGCAAAGCGAGTAAAAATACACTTGCTTTGCTTTTTTATTCAAAAAAATAAATAACTATAATTATTTATGTAAATTTTAAATAACCGTTGTTTATAAAAAGAATATAACCTTTAATTGATTGTTTAAATAACGATTTTATGAACAAAAACAAATTTTATTTATTTTGGGGATAGCGTATGACTGGCATTATTTTGATATTACGTTTAGAATGGGATTACAATTAAAAAGGAGTGAGAAAATGATAAAACTATACACTTCGCCTAGCTGTACATCTTGCAGAAAGGCCAAAGCATGGTTACAAACGAATCATCTTAATTTTGAAGAAAAGAATATCTTTGCAGAACCTCTGTCAGAAAATGAGATACGACAAATATTGGCCGCAACAGAAGGTGGAGTCGAAGATATTATTTCTACTCGTTCAAAAGTTTATGAGAAATTAGGGATCGATTTTAATGATTTATCCTTAAAAGAAATGATCCGCTTGTTCAAAGAATACCCATCTTTACTTAGACGTCCGATTCTACTTGATGAAAAAAGAGTATTGATTGGATTCAATGAAGATGAAATACGAGCATTTATTCCTAGAGAAATACGAGGTGTCGCAAGAAACTTGATTTATATGAAACATAGTGTCTTGTATTCGTAAGAATAGGAGGAGACGTTGTGAATATCAAAATCTATAGTTCAACGAATTGCACCATAACGGTTAAAGCCATACAATGGTTAGAGAAAAAGAACTTATCTTATCAATTTGTTGATCTAGAAAGTAGAGCTTTAAGTAATAAAGAAGTCAAAGAGTTATGTAGTTTTGAAAATGCACATATTGAACAATTATTTACTACATGGTCATTTGAATTCAAAAAAATTAAAGCTGGACTTCCAAAAAAACAGGAAGATCAACTTCTATTTTTGTGCAAAACGCAACGTCATCTTTTAAGACGTCCTTTGATCATCATCGATGATGCGCTGTTTGTTGGCTACGATCAACGATTGATGGAGCAATTGATTTTACATGAATAGACTGTATCCAATTGTGTTACATACTGAAAAAGGCAATTGGGATCATCGGTTTTTCCTTAGTAACAAGCCAAAGAATCAAAATCTCACTTACCTGTTCTCTGGTTTTTTGGCTTATTACCAAAGGCGCGTTGCATATTTTTCGTAAAGAAACTAGTGATAACTAGCAAAAAGTGTAAGAGGCAAATCGTATATTCCAAAATAAAACATTTCGACTTTTTCGTATTTCTACTATAAAGAGGATCAAAATTGAAAGTATACCAGATAGATTTATCAGAAATAGTGATTGACAACTAAATAGAATAAATGGTATATTTTTTTTTGTTGTTTTTTGTTTATTACTGATTTTAATAGTGTAAATAAAACTTTAAATAATGCTTGACGAATAGAAAAACACATGTTAATATAACTAGTGTTGTTTGAGAAAATCATCAAGGAATGTTGTCTCTACAAAAGAAGAGATAAAAAAAGTTGTTGACAAATAACAAACAACAAGTTATTATAAGTGAGTTGCTAAAACGACCTCGTGAAAAACGAGTTGAAAAAACTTTTAAAAAATAGTTGACAATCATCCGAGAGTTTGCTAAGATATAAAAGTTGCTACGGCAATCACAAACGATAAGTTGAGACAGTTGTGTTTCAATTATCACGTAGACCTTTGAAAACTGAACAAAGTAAGACAAACCAAATGTGTAGGGCGTCTTGATTCAATTCAAGACAACAAACATTTTTAACAAGCAAGCAATATGCTAGCAAACAATTGAGCTTAACAATCGAAAGATTGTTCTAACTTTTATTATGAGAGTTTGATCCTGGCTCAGGACGAACGCTGGCGGCGTGCCTAATACATGCAAGTCGAACGCTTCTTTTCCCACTGGAGCTTGCTCCACCGGGAAAAGAGGAGTGGCGAACGGGTGAGTAACACGTGGGTAACCTGCCCATCAGAAGGGGATAACACTTGGAAACAGGTGCTAATACCGTATAACAATCGAAACCGCATGGTTTCGTTTTGAAAGGCGCTTTACGGTGCCGCTGATGGATGGACCCGCGGTGCATTAGCTAGTTGGTGAGGTAACGGCTCACCAAGGCCACGATGCATAGCCGACCTGAGAGGGTGATCGGCCACATTGGGACTGAGACACGGCCCAAACTCCTACGGGAGGCAGCAGTAGGGAATCTTCGGCAATGGACGAAAGTCTGACCGAGCAACGCCGCGTGAGTGAAGAAGGTTTTCGGATCGTAAAACTCTGTTGTTAGAGAAGAACAAGGGTGAGAGTAACTGTTCACCCCTTGACGGTATCTAACCAGAAAGCCACGGCTAACTACGTGCCAGCAGCCGCGGTAATACGTAGGTGGCAAGCGTTGTCCGGATTTATTGGGCGTAAAGCGAGCGCAGGCGGTTTCTTAAGTCTGATGTGAAAGCCCCCGGCTCAACCGGGGAGGGTCATTGGAAACTGGGAGACTTGAGTGCAGAAGAGGAGAGTGGAATTCCATGTGTAGCGGTGAAATGCGTAGATATATGGAGGAACACCAGTGGCGAAGGCGGCTCTCTGGTCTGTAACTGACGCTGAGGCTCGAAAGCGTGGGGAGCAAACAGGATTAGATACCCTGGTAGTCCACGCCGTAAACGATGAGTGCTAAGTGTTGGAGGGTTTCCGCCCTTCAGTGCTGCAGCTAACGCATTAAGCACTCCGCCTGGGGAGTACGACCGCAAGGTTGAAACTCAAAGGAATTGACGGGGGCCCGCACAAGCGGTGGAGCATGTGGTTTAATTCGAAGCAACGCGAAGAACCTTACCAGGTCTTGACATCCTTTGACCACTCTAGAGATAGAGCTTCCCCTTCGGGGGCAAAGTGACAGGTGGTGCATGGTTGTCGTCAGCTCGTGTCGTGAGATGTTGGGTTAAGTCCCGCAACGAGCGCAACCCTTATTGTTAGTTGCCATCATTTAGTTGGGCACTCTAGCAAGACTGCCGGTGACAAACCGGAGGAAGGTGGGGATGACGTCAAATCATCATGCCCCTTATGACCTGGGCTACACACGTGCTACAATGGGAAGTACAACGAGTCGCGAAGTCGCGAGGCTAAGCTAATCTCTTAAAGCTTCTCTCAGTTCGGATTGTAGGCTGCAACTCGCCTACATGAAGCCGGAATCGCTAGTAATCGCGGATCAGCACGCCGCGGTGAATACGTTCCCGGGCCTTGTACACACCGCCCGTCACACCACGAGAGTTTGTAACACCCGAAGTCGGTGAGGTAACCTTTTTGGAGCCAGCCGCCTAAGGTGGGATAGATGATTGGGGTGAAGTCGTAACAAGGTAGCCGTATCGGAAGGTGCGGCTGGATCACCTCCTTTCTAAGGAATATTACGGAGACTACACACGTTTGTCGATACTTTGTTCAGTTTTGAGAGGTCTACTCAAAATTTAACCCGGGGCCTTAGCTCAGCTGGGAGAGCGCCTGCTTTGCACGCAGGAGGTCAGCGGTTCGATCCCGCTAGGCTCCATTAACAACGTATGTTGTTATATACTTGTTCATTGAAAACTGGATATTGAAGTAAAAATGTAAGTAATACAAACCGAGAACACCGCGTTGAATGAGTTTTTTAATAAGTTCAATTGCTTATTTTTCTTGATTGGACTTCTATCGCTAGAAGAAAGATCAAAACCCAACCGTAAGGTTGATAAGGTTAAGTGAATAAGGGCGCACGGTGGATGCCTTGGCACTAGGAGCCGATGAAGGACGGGACTAACACCGATATGCTTTGGGGAGCTGTACGTAAGCTATGATCCAGAGATTTCCGAATGGGGGAACCCAGCATCTTTTATAGGATGTTACGTATACGTGAATACATAGCGTATACGAGGTAGACGCAGAGAACTGAAACATCTAAGTACCTGCAGGAAGAGAAAGAAAATTCGATTCCCTGAGTAGCGGCGAGCGAAACGGGAAAAGCCCAAACCAATGAGCTTGCTCATTGGGGTTGTAGGACTCCAATATGGTAGTTCTTTCAGATAGTCGAATGACTTGGAAAAGTCAGTCAGAGAGGGTGAAAGCCCCGTAGATGAAATTTGGAAGGCACCTAGGAGGATCCTGAGTACGGCGGAACACGAGGAATTCCGTCGGAATCCGGGAGGACCATCTCCCAAGGCTAAATACTCCCTAGTGACCGATAGTGAACCAGTACCGTGAGGGAAAGGTGAAAAGCACCCCGGAAGGGGAGTGAAATAGAACCTGAAACCGTGTGCCTACAACAAGTCAAAGCCCGTTCATGGGTGATGGCGTGCCTTTTGTAGAATGAACCGGCGAGTTACGATTGCATGCGAGGTTAAGTTGAAGAGACGGAG